>JAIVYC010000001.1:0-19329 GCA_048635645.1 Sulfurovum sp.
CCGGATGGAATTGGACCCCATACAACCCCTTCTCTTTGTTCTGGTATACCGCGTTTTCAATGGTGCTTGTGGATGCCTGTGTTTCAAATCCTTCAGGGAGCTTATACACTGTGTCCCCGTGCGACATCCAGACCCTCTCTTTTTCTGAGAGTCCTTCAAGCAGGCCTTCTGGTTTTTGAATGTGGATGTTCTTCTTCCCGTATTCTCTTGATTCGCTTGCTCTTACTTCCCCTCCGAACTCGTGTGCTATTAGCTGGTGTCCGTAGCACAGGCCCAATATCGGCACTCCTATCTCAAATATCCTTTTGTCCATTTTCGGCCCTGTTTCCACGCTTGCGGGTCCGCCTGAGAGTATTATCCCCTTTAGCTCATACTTTTCCCTAAGTTCATTTATTTTTTCAAGCGGGGTATCATGTGGAAGCAACTCTGAGTATACTAAGAGTTCCCTTATCCTTCTTGTGATCAGTTGAGCGTATTGCGCCCCGAAGTCAAGGACTAATATGCAGTCTATACCCGTTTTTTCCCCGCTTGTTTGCATGCTTTCACTAGTTTCCCTATCTCTTTTTTAACATCCGCTGCTGTCTCTACCGCGGTTCCGACGTGTATCGCGTCTGCTCCTGCTTCTATTATCTCTTTCACTTGTTTTTCCGTTTTTATCCCGCCTGCCACGATATAGAAGTTGTCTATTGCTTCTCTGACCGCTTTTACCATTGCTATTGGAACAGGTTCCGGGGCTGCTGAGCCCACGTCTGTTATGATATACTTTGAGCCCATGTATTCCCCGCCGAGCGCCATTGCCGCAGCGATCGCTGGTTTGTTCCTTGGTATCTTGTTGGCGTCCCCGACCCATCCGACCGTTCCTCCCGGCTCTACGACGATGTATCCGACAGGAAGCGCTTCAAGGCCTAGTGATTTCACTGTTGGTGCTGCGAGTGTTTGGGCAAGTGTTATCCAGTATGGCTGTCTTGAGTTTAGCAGGCTCATGAAATAAAGAGCGTCTGCGTGTTTTGATATTGTTGATATGTTCCCTGGGAATATGACCACCGGGACATTGACCTTCTCTTTTATTCCTTTGACAACGCCGTCAAGCAGGTCCCCTTGCGCACCCACGCTCCCTCCGACCAGCACTATATCCGCTCCTGCTTCCGATGTTTCTGCCGCCCTATTTATCGCGGTCTCCATGTCAGGATGGTCCAGCGGGTCTATGAGGCTGAAGAAGAGGGCTCCTTCTTTTTCTCTTTTTTCTTGGATGTATCTTGATACCTTCGTTTTCATTTTTTTCACCTACTATACCAGAGAGAATATCCAGTCGTGGAGCTTTCCTGCTCCTGCGATAAAAGCTACCAATGCAATTAGCATCCCTATCTTTAATAGTTTTTGCGTTTTTGCAGCGCTTTCTTTTCCTGGTTTTTTCGTGAGTATGTACCCGCTGTATAGGAATATGGCATCTGCCGCGAATATCACCGGGATGTATCCTATTCCAAAGAGCCCTATGAAGTATGGTGCAGGACTTAGGAGCACGACTATCCCGAGGAATGTGAGCGCTATTTGTGATGATTTTTTCATGCCCAGCATTATAGGAAGGGTTTTGGCCCCTGAACTCTTATCCCCTTTCATGTCCTCCATGTCCTTTGCTATCTCCCTGCCTCCTGTGACAAAGAATGCGCACACAAAGAGGACCGCGCCGATCGACCAGGAGTGGGGTGTGTTCACTACCGCCCCTGCGAAAAGGAATGTTGAGCCTGCAAGATAGCTTACCACCAGGTTGCCTATGAAGCCGATCTTTTTGAGTCTTACAGCATATGAAATGAGGAGTATTGAGTTCGCTGCCGCTATTAGGAGTGCTATTGGATTGAGCATCCCGGCCATAAGAAGCCCTGTGATAAAGAGGATTATACCGAACAAAAGGGCGATCTCTTCATGTATCTGCCTGGACGGTATCGGCCGTTCTGGTTTGTTTATCTTGTCTATATCCTTGTCGACATAGTCGTTTATCACGTTTCCTGCTGCTGTGATAGTGACGACCACCGATGAGGCGACCAATATGAGCGTCATATCAGGCAGTCCTGCCATAAGCACGACCACTGCGACGAATACTGCCGCCATCAGGCTGTTCAGGGGTCTTGAGAGTTTTACGCAGCTTTTGAATGTTTTTGATTCTATTATCTGTGCGAAAAGCGCGATGATTATCAGCACGAGCGCTTGGATCATTCCGAACATCGCGCGGGCTATGATAGAGCCTATGGTGTTCACTAGTTCAAATATCATACAATGCCTCTTTGCGTGGCTATGTGGTATAGCTCCCTTTTCAGGGTGTATCTTGTTTTTCTGAGCTCTTCCATGTTTTTCGATCCGGTCAGGAACATTGTTATCTTGAGCTCTTCTATCATCCTTTGTATCTTCTCTTCCACTGCTTTTTCGCTTTTGTTCGCCTCTTTGAGCAACGGAAGCGCCATTCCTGTGGCCTGGGCTCCGAGGGCTATTGCTTTCGCGGCTTCGATCCCGTCTCTTATCCCGCCTGAGGCTATGATCGGCAGGTCCGTGTTCATGCACTCAAGTATGCTCTGGGCTGTGGGTATCCCCCAGTCATTGAAGGTGTTCCCTATATCATTCCCTCTCTGTGATTCTACTAGTGCGAAGTTGGTCCCTCCTGCGCCTGCAGTGTCTATTGCCGAGAATCCTGCCTTCTGCAGTTCTATCGCGGTCTCTCTCATTATCCCGCATCCTGTCTCTTTCGCGATCAGGGGAACTCCTGCATCGAGCTTTCTTGTTTTTTCAAGCACGCCGCTGAAACTCGGGTCCCCTTCCGGTTGTATCGCCTCTTGCAGTGGATTGAAGTGTATCGCAAGCGCGTCAGCGTCTATCATCTCGACCGCTTCTTTGGCTTCTTTGCTTGTGTATCCGTCTGCAAATTGCACTGCCCCGAGGTTTCCTATGAGCAGGGCGTCAGGAGCCTCTTTTCTTGCGATCTTGTATGAGTTCACGTGTTTCTTTTCAAGTCCTGCTCTTTGCGAGCCGAGCTGCATCCCGAGCCCGAGGTTTTGCGCGGCTCTTGCAAGGTTGGCGTTTATTCTCTCTGCCTGCTTGCATCCTCCTGTCATTGCCCCTATTACCAGAGGTGCCTTTAGTTTTTTCCCGAGAAGGCTCGTTTCAAGCTTTATCTTGTCCTTGTCTATCTCAGGCGCCGCCTTATGCGGGAGTATCACCTGGGAGAGCATGGTGTCTCCTCCTTCTACTTTTTTCCTGAGGCAGATCCTTATATGCTCTTCTTTTCTGTCATTTATCATCTAGATGCTCCAATATTTCAAGCGGGTTTAGGATTACTATCCCTTTGCCTTTTAAAACTTTTTTCTCATGATATGCAAAGCCTCTGTATTCCTTGAACAACCTAAGGTCGCTTTGCGAGTCGCCTATTGCCGCTATCTCTTTTTTCTTAAGCCCTTTTTCTTTCCTGATCTTTTCAACTGCTCTTATCTTGTCTTCTGGCGTTACTATCTCCTTTTTGTATTCTCCTGTCAGCACCCCATTTTTTGCAGTGAGCTTGTTCGCATACACTTTTTTTATCCCTAGTTTTTTTGCAAGCGAGCGGGCTGCTATGCTGTGTCCTGTGGTCACTATTATGCATTCAACTCCCTTTTCCTTCAGTTTCTCCACGAGCTCTCTTATCTCCTTGTCAGGCTCTATCTTCTCAACGGTTTCTTTTGCTTTTTTCATGCTCATTCCTTTCAGGAGCTTTGTTGTTGAGATGCCTTGCTCTCCTAATTTGAGTTCTCCGCTTGAGCGCATGTTCACTATTTTCTCGGCCTCTTTTTTCTTTCCTGCTGCTTCTGCAAGTGCTATGCCTGAGTGCTCTTGCGTTATCGTGCCGTTCATGTCCATTACAAGCAGTCGTATCATCCTATCCTGGTCCCTGCCTTTTCTCCTTTCAGCACCTTTTCCAGTCCTTTCTCATCGACTATGATCGACCCTATCCCTTCTTCCGCGAGCTTTAGGAGTTCCTTGAGTTTTCTTTCCATTCCTCCTGTGACATCTATTGAATTTTTCCCGAATTCTATCCTACTTTCTTTCGTCACTTCTTCCAGAAGCTTTGCCTTTCTGTCCGCACGCGGGTTCTTGTCATATATCCCTTTGACATCAGTGACCAATATCACCTTTTCAGGCTTGAGTTCCTTTGCAAGCGCATATACAAGCTCGTCTCCTGAGAGTATCGAGTATCCTTGCTCCAGGTCTGCCGCAGGTACTCCATAGAGTACAGGCACGGCCCCTATTTCTATCAGTTTTTTGACAGCAGATAAGTCCGCCTTCTGGAGCTTTCCTGCTTTCATCAGGGCGAACCCTGAGGCCTGCACAGGGAACGCAGGTATCCCTTCTTTCAGCAGCACCTCTATGACCATGCTGTTCAGTTCCTGCATTGCCTCCTGGGTCCTGCAGAATCCTGTCAGCTGCTCTTTTACTTCTTCTTTCCTGCCCTCTTGTATCTTGTATCTTTCTGCAAGCGCATGTCCGAACGACCCTCCGCCATGGACTATCAGCATCTCCTGCCCTTTCAGGGCTTTCGCTATTTTCCGCGCCTTTTTTTCCTTGAAACTTTTTTCTTCCCCCTTGTCTGTTATCGCACTTCCGCCTATCTTTACTATGATCATTCTTTCCATCTCCTGTAAAGCGAGTGTTCTTTCCCAATGAGCTCCAGGACCTTCCCTACGATAAAGTCTGTAAGGTCTCCTATATTCTCGGGCCTATGATAGAATCCAGGGCACGCGGGCAGTATGCTTGCTCCGGCCTCTTTTGCTTTGACCATGTTTTTTAGATGGATAAGGTTCAGGGGGGTCTCTCTTGTCACGAGCACTAGTTTTTTTTCCTGTTTCAGCATTGCGTCCGCAGCTCTTGTGATAAGATTGTCGGTTGTGCCGTTCGCTATGCATGCAAGGGTTTTCATAGAGCAGGGTATTATCACCATGGCATCATAGCGGGAGGACCCTGAGGCTGGTTTTGCGCTTATGTCTTTCTCTTCGAACTCTTCTCCTGCACCCTTCCAGAAGGTCTCCTTGAGCTCATATTCGGTCACTTTTTTCCCTGCATCGCTTACTATCACGCTTGCCTCTTTTCCAAGGACCTCAAGCAGTCTTTTTGCATATGTCATCCCGCTGGCTCCTGTTATTCCGACGAGAACTTTCATTTTTCAACCCATCCCTTGATGCAGTCTATTTTCACTCTATCGCCCGTTCTTATTTTGCTGCAGTCTATCCTGTCTATGAGAGGTATCTCGCTTATTATAGCTCCTGTGGCGATTATCGCCTCTGTTTCCTTGTTTATTATGCCGGCTGGTGCCTTTCCTTGTTTTTTCAGTCTATACAGGGCATAGCTTCCGACCGTTGAGCCTTTGCCTGTTGGGAACACTAATATCTTACCTGCGATGTTTTTTCCATAGAGTTCATGGTCCTTTTCTATCACTTTTCCGGTCTCAAGGTCTATGGAGCCATAGAAGCTGATGGCCTGTTCGCTGACAAGCGCTTTGCCTTCCGCGGTTCCTTTTGAGACTATCCGTCCTTTTAGTTTCATTTTTGGTTTAGCGCCTCTTTTATGCATTCATCTGTCGGCGCAACCTCAACTTGCATATTGCACATTGTCCTGGCATAGTGAGCGGCTTTTGCTGAATTCGTGAGCATGCTCTTGAATCCAAGCTCCTCGAGCGGGGCTACCACCATGCAGGTGTCTGGGACCAGTTTTGCTCCTGCCCTTTCGATCATGTCTGCATACCCTTTTAGGTATGCCTTTTTTGCGGTTTCCTTTGCTGTGAAGAGCCAGAGCTGTTTTCTCGTTTTTTTCCCTTTTAGCATGCGTGCGATGCTGGCGACCTCATCAAACCCGAGGTGCGGGCATCCTATCGCTACCAGGTCGTGGTCATCCCCTGTGTGAAGGCTTTCATATGTCTCAATGAGCTCCTCTTCTGTGAAGTGCGCTTGCTCAAGCTCAGGGACTTTCTCCTGTGTGAACATCGGTATCTTTCCGCTTGTGGCAAGTCCTGCGCTTAGCCCGCGCAGATATTCCTCTCTTGGTTTTGACTTGAACTCATAGTTCACGATCTTGCTGAATTTTTTCCCTGTCCAGTATCCTAATATCCCGTAGTCGCTGTATCCAAAGAGCGGTGCGTCGATCTTGATGGTCACTTCTGGTGTCCTGTTCTCGTCCAGGTGCATCCCGTATTCTGCGGTTTTTCCTATTATCGCTGCGGCAAGCGCTGACGGCCCGCCTTCCCGGTTCGTTTTCGCGCCCAATACCGAGTTCGCATATACGACCGCTGAGCTTTCGCTCCATGCTATATGCTCTCCTCTTCCGGGTTTGTTCCCGATGTAATAGGGAGCGCATGTGCATGTCGGTTTTACTCCCATCTTCTTGAACGCTTCTATGATCTCCAGTTGTTTCTCTGCGAACTCCTTTTTTATCCCGAGTTTTTCCCATCCTTCTGTCGGCATCCCGGACGGATTGAGCGTGCTAGGGACTGTTACCTTTTCTTTGCTCCAGTCTTTCAGGAATTCAAGTCCTGCGTCTCCTATATTCTTGTAGGATACTCCTGCTATCTGGGCCGAGCTTATTGGCACGAGCTTCTCTGCCCCGAATATCTCGCCAAGTGTGACTACGAGCTCTGTTGCTTTTTGTTTTATCCCACCTGATCCGAGCAGGTTTTTCTCTTCTTTTGTCAGTTCCACTCTAATATCTCCTTGGCGTCTATCTCTGTAAGGGACTCAACTATCCTGTCTGGCTCCTCTTTTTCCAGCTCCTCTCTTTTCGTGATCCCTGTCGTGACCGCTATCGTCTTCATGCCTGCTTTTTTCGCAGCCCTTAGTCCATAGACAGCATCCTCGAATACGACGCATTCCTTCGGGTCTGTCTCTAGTTTTTCCGCGGCCGCCAGGAAAAGGTCAGGGTGTGGTTTTCCTCTTCCATCCTCTGCAGTTATTGTGGCGTCTGCAAGCCCGTTGAGCTCTGTTCCTTTGATGGTCGAGTCAAAGTTGGATCTTCCTGCTCCTGTTGCTATGGCTATTTTCACTCCTGTTTCTTTCAGGGCTTTTAGCAGTTCGACTGCTCCGGGGAATACTCGCACATTTGTCGCTATCCGGTCATACTCTTCATATTTCTCTTCTGCGAGTTCCTTGCTTTCAAATTCAAGCCCTTGTTCTTCTATGATATCATCGAATATCTCTGCCGCTGTCATCCCGAATCTTTTTTCCACAAACCCTCGCTCAATCTCTATCCCATGCCTTTTGCATATGGTCATGAACGACCTTAGGTGTGTCTCAAGCGTCTCCACCAGTGTTCCATCCATGTCAAATAGCGCTGCTTTCATTTTGCCTTTGCGAACCCTTTTCCTTTTGTTTCAGGCATTGTAGCGTCTATCCCCATCTTTGCGGTCATTCTTGTTTCCATGTCTGCTGAGGGGTCAAGAGATGAGCCTTTCTCTTTGAACACTATAAGGTCTTTGTCTGCCTGGAATCTTGTTGACATTGCCCATTCCACCTCTTCCATGTTGTATGGGTCTATGTCCTTGTCGACTATTATCGCCATTTTCATTGACTTGTGGGCTTTGAACGCTTCTTTCACGGCTGTTTTCCCTTCGCCAGGTTTTTTCTTGTCTATTTGCACCACCCCGTGCAGCCATGAGCTTCCTCCTTGTGTGAGGTTCACTGCAAGGCATTTCACTTTCTCCCCTACTTTCGCATATATGACAGGTTCTCTTGGCATCCCCATCAGGAGCTTGTGCTCGCTTGATGCCGGGAGTATGCTATGGTATATCGGGTTTTTTCTGTGCGTGATGCGCTCTACTCGTATCACCTGTTCTTTTCTGACTATGTCAATGGTCCCTGTTATGTCAACAAAGGGTCCTTCGTCCGCTTTCTCCTGTCCAAGGATACCCTCCATCACTATCTCTGCGTCTGCCGGAACTAGGAGGCCGTTCCCTGCTTTCACGACCCGCAGTTCGCCAAGTAGTTTTGATGCCACTTCATACTCGTTCTTGTTCTCTTGGAAGCTTGTGGCTGCCGCAAGCAGCAGTGCAGGGTGGAGGCCTATGGCTATCGCGACCGGAAGTTCTGGGTTTCTTTCATGGAACTGGTGCAGGTGTCTTGGGAGTATCCTTACGGCGAGTTTGTCCTTTCTTGCTACATACATGCGATGGAATGACAGGTTATATCCGAGTTCTGGGTCTTTTGCTATCACGACCCCTGCTGTGATATAGGGCCCTTTATCTTCTTTGTGATGCTGCAGGACAGGGAGCTTCCTCAGGTCTGCCTCCTCTTTGATCTCCTGGCATTTCCCTGTTCTCTTTTCTATGATCTTTCCTTTGCCTTTGTATGCCTTGCTTATCTTGCCAAGCAGGTCTTCTGTTCCAAGCGCCTCTTTTATCAGTTCTCTTGTCCCGCATATCCCTGAGGCGACCCTGTAGTCATATCCTTCTACATCAAATAGCAGGGCTTTGCCAGGGTTTCTCTTTATTATCCCTGGTATCTCCTCTTTTTTCGCGCTTATCTTCTCTATCTTCCCTTTTTTCTCCAGGTCCTCTATGAAGCTTCTCATGCTAACTTCTACTATTCGCAAGCTTTTTATCTCTTGTCAATGCCCCCTATTAAATACTGTTTTTTTCATTTCCCTATTCAATGAACCGGGTTTTTATCTCAAAGCCAAAGTCGCTTTCTCAGGAGGTGGACATTGCCCTCTCCTTTCTTGACCTGGATTCGGCTCGCAGTGTGCTTGTGAAGCCGAATCTTTTCAATTCTTCCCCCTCTTCCTCAGGTACCACCACTGACCTGTCTCTTATTCGCGAGATCGTCCGCTCTCTTTCCTCTTCAGGAAAAAAGGTCATACTCGGCGAATCCTCTGGTGGTGAGCGGACAGAGGATGTCTTCAGGAAGCTTGGGCTTTCCTCTATTGATGCGGAACTGGTCAATTTTGACACTTGCGAGCGCGTGGATGTGACCTCCCCTACGGGCCATATCTTAAATACCCTGAGCATTCCAAAGCCTGCGTTTGACTGCGATATCATTCTTTCTGTTCCCAAGATGAAGACCCATGCCAACACTTTTGTGACCCTTGGGGTCAAGAATTCCTTTGCTTTGGTTCCTTTGCATCAGAGGCAGATCGCGCATCTTGAGGGTCTGGATAAGGGCATTGTTGATGTTTTCTCGTTTTTCGCAGGCAAGTACCGCGTGCTTGTTGATGCGCTTGTGGCTCTTGAGGGGCCTCTTGGCCCGACCTCAGGGAATCCTGTGCCTTTGGGGCTTCTTGTTTCAGGGAAGAACGCGGTCAGGGTAGATGCCGCCTGCTGTCGTATCATGGGTATCTCTCCTGAAAGGGTTCCTCATCTTGCTATCGCAAAGCATGCGCACTTGGGTGATTTTGATTTTCAGGTGGTCGGGAAGCAGATCGAGCAGGTCAGGAGGCAGTTCAGTATGCCGCCTTTTTTCATGCCTTCTATGACCTCAAGGCTTGGGCGTTTTTTCAGGCGGCTTCCTTATCTCTCTGATCCAGGCAAGTGTACTTCCTGCGGGAGATGCGCAGATGCATGCCCTAAAGGGGCCATTTCAATGGATGCTGGCCCGAAATTCGATCATTCAAAGTGCGCGTCCTGCCTCTTGTGCATTGAGATGTGCAAGAATGGCGCCCTTTCCTACAGGCACTCTAACCAGTTGCTGTTCTCTACAGCAAGGAAGTTTCTCTCACTGCTAAAATAGACTTGCTATTTCCTTAGGTTTGCTATCCTTTTTTCCATTTTTGGGTGTGTTGAGAATAGTTCTATCAGTGAGTGTGAGTCTATCATTAGTGTTGACATGTTCTTGTCTATCTTGGCGTTCCCCAAAGTTGCGTGTATCTTTTGCAGCGCGCCTACGAGCGGCTCTGGGCTTCCCATTCTCTCTTTTGAGAACTGGTCTGCCGTGTATTCTCTTAGTCTTGAAAGGTACATTACTGGAATGTTGAACACAAAGAACGTGGCTGTTGATATCATGTTTGCCATGAGCCATCCGCCTATCCCTCTGTTATTCCTCATTACCAGGGCGAATACCAGGTAGCTTGCCACCATTGGAAGAAGTGTTGCTATCGTGATGAGCGTCATGTCCCTGTTCTTGATGTGTCCTATCTCATGGTTTATCACGCCTTTCAGCTCGTCTGTGTTAAGTCTTTGGATTATGCCTTTTGTCAGCACTATCCGTGCATTTGATTGTTTTGTCCCGTAGGTGTATGCATTGGCATACGCGTTCTTGTCTATCCCTACTTTCACATCAGGAAGCCCTGCTTTTTTGACCTCTTCGTTCACCATCCTCTCTATCTGATGGCCTTTTTCAAGGAATTGTATGCCGTTCATGCGGTCAAGCAGCATTGGCGACACAAAGTATTGTATGGTCAGCATGGCAACTGCAAGAAGCAGGAATACTCCGATCCCTGAGTATCCGAGTGCCGTGGCAAACAGGCCCATTACCATGTAGAGTATCAGGAATATCAGGCCCATGGTGATATACATTGTTGCCTGTAGTTTCAGGTTTCCCATACTGCTCTCCTGGTTTTACCTCTTTTTATATTTTTCATTCAGTTTGTTCCTATTCTCTTGAAGTATCCTATCGTTCTCTCAAGCCCTTCTTCCAGCCCGGTCTTTGGCTCCCAGCTCAGGATCTCTTTTGCTCTGGTGATATCCGGCTTTCTTCTTGCCGGGTCGTCTTCCGGCAGCGGCCTGTACTCTATCTGAGAGTCTGATCCAACTGCTTCCTTCACTTTTTCAGCGAATTCAAGTATCGTGTACTCATCAGGGTTCCCTAGGTTGAATATTCCGCATTTGGTCCCTTCTGTGAACATTGCTTTTTTTATCCCTTCTACAAGGTCTTCTACATAGCAGAAGCTTCTTGTCTGGGTCCCGTCCCCGTACACTGTGATCGGTTTTCCTGAGAGTGCCTGTGTGATGAAGTTCGGTACTACCCTTCCGTCTCCTGGCTTTTGGTTTGGGCCGTATGTGTTGAATATTCTGACTATCCTTGCGTCCACATCATGCTCTTTTATGTATGAGCTTGTGAGCGCTTCTGCGAATCTTTTTGACTCGTCATAGCAGGCCCTTGGGCCTGTTGTACTGACATTTCCCCTATACGTCTCTTTTTGCGGGTGCTCAAGAGGGTCTCCATATACCTCTGATGTGGATGCCATCAGGAACTTTGCTTTCGTTTTGACAGATAGATCAAGGAGATTCTTGACCCCCATTGAGTTTGCCATCATTATCTCTATGGGGTGTTTCTCAAAGTCTTTTGGGCTTGCCCTGCTTGCCATGTCAAAGATGTAGTCCGCTTCTATTTCAAGCGGTTTGGTGATGTCATGCTCTATGAACTCGATGTCCAGGCCTTCAATGTTCTTTTTTTGCCCTGTGCATAGGTTGTCTATGCATACCACTTTGTATTCCCTTGAGAGTGATTTGCAGAGGCATGATCCTATAAGTCCTGCGCCTCCTGTGACTATCGCGGTTTTCATCTTCCTATCCCCTTATATTCATACCCCAGTTCCTTGGCTTTTTCCTTTTCTAGCATGTTCCTTCCGTCAACTATCTTTTTGTTTTTCATCTTGGCTTTGGAAAGGTCTATCTCTTTGAATTTGGCATGGTCTGCTGCTATGATCAGGCAATCCGCATCTACGAGCGCTGAGTATGGGTCTGCTTCGACAGTCCCGAATTCCTCCTGCCTGTCTTTTGGCACGAACGGGTCATGCACATGTACCTGCGCGCCTTTTTTCTTGAGCGCATCGCATATCTCTTTGGCGGGGGTTTCTCTTATGTCGTCTGTGTTCCCTTTGAATGAGAGGCCCAGCACTGCTATTTTCTTCCCTTCAAGGCTTCCGAGCATTTTCTCAGCGAGCTCAACTGCATGGAGGGGCATTCCCTCGTTCAGTTTTCTTGCGTCTCTTATCAGTTTGGCATCATATCCATTTTTCAGTGCAGGTTCTATCAGGTAGAACGAGTCTTTTGTAAGGCAGTACCCGCCGACCCCGCATGAGGGAAAGAGCACGTTCGTTTTTGGGTTCGTGTTCGCTGCATCTATCACTTCTGTGACGTCCAGACCCAGTTTCTCGCAGACCAGAGCGAACTCGTTCGCGAGCGCTATGTTCACGTCCCTGAACGTGTTCTCGAATAGTTTGGCGGCTTCGGCGATCGAGGGTGTTGATGTCGGGTATACCCTTGGGCCTAATAGGGTGAATGTTTCGGATGCTATCTCCATACTTCTCTTATCTATTCCCCCGCATACTCTTGGTATGTTCTGGAATTCAAAGAGCGCGTTCCCTTCTGCTATCCTCTCTGGTATGTATGCCAGAAGGAAGTCTTTTCCTGCTTTGAGCCCTGATCTTTCAAGTATTGGTTTTACGAATTCTTCTGTTGTGCCTGGGGATACTGTGCTTTTTATTATCACGAGTTTGCCGGGTTCCAGGTTGTTTGCTATGTTCCCTGCGGCTATCTCCAGGTAGGATAGGTCTGGTTTCCCGTTTTTCAATGGCGTCGGCAGTGTCACGACAATGATATCTCCTTCCTTTACTGCTGTTTCCGTGCTTGTTGTGGCCTTCAGGTTCCCAGTTCGCGTGTTTTTTGCTATCAGGTCTTCAAGTGTCCTTGCTTTCAGGAATTTGTTCTTGTTTATGTCTGCGCGGGAGGACATTATCACTCCTGTGCTCGTCACTTCTGCGCTTCTTCCGCATGATGGGCAGAATGTCCCGTTGAGCTCATAGAGTCTTACTCCGCAGTTCGGGCATGCTTCTTTCAGCATCGTTGCCCCTTGTTCAAGTAGAGAGGATGAGTCTATCTCATGTATGTGGCTTTTCCCTTGTTTCACGAGTTCGATTATTCTTTTGCTTATGTCAACTCCTGTGACCTTGCAGCCTTTTTCAGCGAGCAGTGTTGCAAGTGGGAGGCCTACATACCCGAGCCCTATGACCGTTATCTTGATGCTTCCATTTTTCACCAGTTCCTGTGTTTTCTTTGTGTCTATTTCAAGAAGGTTCATTTTATCACTCCTTTTTTTCCCGCAATTTCTACCTATTTTCTTATTACATACAGAAAGGCTTTTAAGCTATTCTGTTCTAGTTATCTTTCTTATGGGCTTGTAGCTCAGCCTGGGAGAGCGTCTGGCTGAAGACCAGAAGGTCGAGAGTTCAAATCTCTCCGAGCCCATTTTTTTTCGTCAACGTTTTTTCTGCTTGAGACAAGAAATATAGGTTAAAAAAGGTTGGTTCCTGAATCTCTCCGAGCCCATTTTTTTTCGTCAATGTTCTTTCTATTCAGGACAATTATTTCCTGATGACCCTTATTTTCGCGACTCTTTGGCCGTGCATCTCTTCTATGATAAGCGTGTTTCCCCTGATCCTGATCTTTTCCCCTTTCTTTGGTTTTTTTCCGAGCCTTTTGTATACATATCCGCCTATCGTGTCGAATTCTCTTTCAGGTATCCTTGTTTTTAGGATCTTGTTTATCTCTTCCACGCTCATCTTTGCGTCTACTATGCTTGTTTTTTCGTTTATTTCTTGCAGTTCCATTTCTTTGATGTCATGCTCGTCGTATATGTCTCCTACAAGTTCTTCCAGCATGTCTTCAAGGGTTACGAGCCCTGCGGTCCCTCCATATTCATCGACCACTATTGCCATGTGTATTTTTTTCTCTTGCATCTCTTTGAATAGTTTGTCAACCTTTTTTGTTTCTGGAACAAACAACACGGGTTTTACAAGGATTTTCAGTTTTGTGTTCGTTTTTTTCTCTTTGATGTATTTTAGGAGGTCTTTGGTGTAGACGATCCCTTGTATCTTATCTCTTGTCTTTTTGTATATCGGGATTCTTGACATTCCTGAGTTTATGATATTGTCTATGGCCTGGCTGATCGTTTTGTTTTCGCTTTCGCATATTATGTCCATTCTTGGGGTCATGATCTCTCTTGCTTCTGTGTCCCCGAATTCAAATACCTTGTAGATGAGTTCTCTTTCGCTTTTTTCTATCACTCCTTCTTCCTCGCTTATTCCGATGAGTGCTTTTATCTCTTCTTCTGTTACTTTTGGGGGTTTTTTGCTTACGTCTGTCCCAAGCGCTTTTAGTATGCCGTTCGTCACCGGCGTCAGTATGCGTACTATCGGGTATAGGATGTGATTCAGGGCAAGGAGCAGGCCTGCTGTTTTCCTGCTGACCTTTTCAGGGTTTTTTATCGCATATGTCTTTGGGACTATCTCTCCGAAGATAAGCACTATCAGGGTCATTGCTCCTGTGGCTATACCTATCCCTATGTTTCCGAACGCTTGTATTGCAAGCCCTGTGGCGATCGCTGAGGCGCTTATGTTCACCATGTTATTGCCCACGACTATCGTTGATATCGCGACGTTCGGTCTTGACATTAGTTTCTGTATCTTCGCTGCTTCCGGCCTTTTCTGTGCTATCATCTGTTTTAGGCGTGAGCGGCTCATTGCCATTAGCGCGGCTTCTGAGGCTGAGAAGAATCCTGATAGTGCTATTAATATCAGCAGCAGAGCGATCTCGATCGTTTCTATATTAAGCATTGATTGGTCTCCACTATACCATTTTATATCTTTTAATCACTATTTTAGTCTTATGTTTCAGAAGTTGGGCGTGGATGCTGTCTTCCTTGCGAATACTTCGCTTCAGGATGCAAATTTCTGCTATTTTTCCGGCCTGGCAGGTGCTGAGCACGCGGTTTTGCTGCTTTTCCCAAAGGATAAAGTTCTTTTTTTGAGCGAGATGGAGTTCGAGCGTGCAAGGCGCAGCTCTGGTATCAAGGATATCCGCACGTCAAAGGACCCTTTTGCTGACGCGTCTGCTGAGCTCTTGGAGCGGAAAGTCAAGCACCTGGGGGTTAACAAGCGTTTCATCCCTGTCTCACTGGTCGAGAAGCTGCCTTTTGTCCTTGTGGATTGCTCAGGGCATCTTTCTTCTTTAAGGGCTGTGAAATCCAAAGAGGAGGTCTCAAGGATAAAAAAGGCAGGCAGGATAGCCTTAAAGGCGCTTGATTCAGTGTCTTTTTCCGGGTCAGAGCGCACTATTGCGGCATCGATCGATTTTGCGCTGAGTCTGCAGGCAATGACCTCTTTTCAGACAATAGTGGCAGGGGATTCCCATTCCTCTATGCCGCATCATGTCCCCTCATCCTATTCCCCCAGGTCTCTTGTTCTGGCGGATTTTGGCGCTAGGTTCGAGAACTATTGCTCTGATATCACCCGCATGCATTATTTCAGGAAAAAGCCTGAGTTCGAGCGGATACATTCCATTGTCAGGGATGCTCAGGAGCTTGCTATCGGAATGATCCGTCCTGGCGTCAAGGCTAGGGATGTTGATTCTGCGGTCAGGTCTTTTTTTGAGTCAAAGGGTCTTGCCGGCTATTTCCTGCACTCTACTGGTCATGGCATAGGCATTGAGGTGCATGAGGCTCCTCTTATCTCCCCTAACAGCAGGGATGTCTTGAAAGAGGGCATGGTTTTTGCTCTTGAGCCTGGTCTTTACCTGAAGAGGTTTGGCTGCAGGATCGAAGATAATGTTGTTGTGACAAGGTCTGGTTGTAGATCCCTCACTTGACCATTAGTTTTATCGTCACTTCTTGTTCAGGGTCTTTCAGTTTCTCTATCAGCTCTTTTTTCAGGTCTGCCGCGGCTTTGTCCGCGTGTATTGCCAGCGTGCGTCCGCTTGTGAACTCGCTTTTTCTTATGACTGTTTCTTTCTCATCTTCCAGTAAAAGGGCAGGGCTGCCTTTCGCATGCAGTGAGTCCGTTACCCCTCCTGCCTCTATCTCTATCTCGAGTTCTGCTCCTTTCCTGAGCGCCTCTTTGAGCTCTTCCTTGAGGTCTGCGCATGCCTTGTCTGCTGCTACTGCTATGATACAGTTCCCGTTTTTTCCGAGTTCTCTCTCTTTGGTGAACTCCAGGGTTGTCTTATGTGTTGACAGCACGTTCTCATGCCCTTTTGCTTTAATGGTCTCTTGCATATTTTTCCACTTTGTCCACTTGCTCGCTCCAGTCTATTGAATAGTTTGGCTTGGGTTTTTTTTCCATGAGCTCTAATATCTCTGCCAGGACCTTCTTTTTCCCGCGGCTGTTGTCTACTTGGTAGACTAGTTTCGAGTTTCCCAGCGCGGATATCAGGCATGAGTCAAGGCATTCTGCTTCAAGGTTCTCTATTATCTTTTTCACCGGCCATTTTCTTTTTTTGAGTCTTTTTGCCAATGTCCGCGGGTCGCATCTCAGTACTATGGCAATATCGTTCGGCACCAGCTCCGCCCAGTTGGAGACAAAGAGCCCGTGTTTTCCCTTGAGCTCTTTTTTCACCTTTTTTATATCGACTTCGAACGTGTCTCTTTTCCTGTCCTTTTTCCCATACCCTTTCTCTATGGCTATCCTGCCTATGTCCACTATTCCAAGCCCCATCTCTTCCGCGAGTATCCTTGCTATAGTGTGTTTTCCTGTCCCTGGTGTTCCTGTTATCGCCACTCGCATAACGTTTATTAGTCTATCCATTTATTAAAACCTCTTAATGAAAGACGCCATCTTAAAGCTAAAGGCCGAGTTGAATGCCGTGATCCTGGCGCACAATTACCAGCGTCCTGAGGTCCAGGATATCGCTGATTTTGTCGGTGACAGCCTTGTCTTGGCAAGGAAGGCGACCGAGACCGATGCAGAGCTCATAGTTTTCTGCGGTGTTGATTTCATGGCAGAGACCGCTAAGGTCCTGAATCCTGACAAAAAGGTCCTCATGCCTGACCAAAGGTCTATGTGTCCTATGGCCGCGGCCCTTTCCTTGGACGAGCTAAAGCGTACGCAGCTGGAGCATCCTGATGCAGAGACCGTTCTTTACATCAACACCCGTGCCAGCGAGAAGACCTTGTGCGATTGTGTGCGCACTAGTGCGAATGCTCCAAAGGTTGTGGCGAGCATGGATTCTGATACTGTGCTCTTTGGCCCTGACTCTAATCTTGCCTATTTCGCCTCAAAGAACACATCCAAGAAGGTGGTCCCTGTGCCAAAGGAGGGTGTTTGCCCGACCCATCATCAGATGTCCCCTGATGATGCCATTCTTGCCAAAAAAGAGCATCCTGATGCACTTCTTCTTGTGCATCCTGAGTGCGTGCCTGGGGTCCAGGATATCGCTGATGATATTGCAAGCACTGAGGGCATGCTGTCTTTTGCAAGAGAGTCTGATGCGACCGAGTTCATCATTGCGACCGAGAACGGCCTTTTGCACAGGCTTGAGAAGGAGGTCCCTGGCAAGCGATTCTATCCTGTGAGCCCCTATGCCATATGCCCTAACATGAAGATGAACACTCTTGAGAAGGTCCTTCACGTGCTTGAGACCGGTGAGAACGAACTGGTTCTTGATGCGTCAGTGATGAAGAGGGCGCGTGTTCCTATCGAGAGGATGCTTTCTCTTTAGCCGGGATTCTTCATATGCATTGACATGTCCAGTGCTTTGAGCGAGTGTGTGAGGGCTCCGACAGATACCACGTCGGCATACTTGGCGTATTTTTCTATGTTTTTTTCTGTTATGTTCCCTGACGCTTCCACTATGAGGGTATTTCTCAGGTCTTTTTTCCTGAGCAATGCATCCGCTTTCTTGATCTCTTCTTCTGTGAAGTTGTCAAGCATTATTATGTCAGCGCCTGTTCTCGCTGCTTCTATGACCTCTTCTGGGTTGTGAACTTCGACCTCTATCTTGTGCACCCAGTCTGCTTCTTTCACCAGTGAGACTATTTTTTTCATGTCAAATGCTTTCTGGTGGTTGTCTTTGATTATGATGCAGTCGTCAAGCGCCCATCTGTGGTTCGAGCCTGTGCCTGTTCTCACTGCTTTTTTGTCAAAGTATCTGAGTCCTGGCGCGGTCTTTCTTGTTTCCACGACGCGAGCTTTCTTGTTGACTTTCCTTGCCTTTTCTGCCATTTTTCTTGCCTGGGTGGCTATTCCGCACATTCTCATGAGGAGGTTCAGCACGGTCCTTTCTCCTTCGAGTATTTTTTTCATCGGGCCGAATACTGTCAGTATCCTGTCGCCTTTTTTCACTTGCTGACCATCGCTCTTGTATACTTCTGTTTCGCATCCAAGGTAGTCATACATATATTTTGCTTCTTCTGTTCCTGCAATGACACCCTGTTCTTTGGCTATTATCTCTCCTTCTCCGAAGAGGTCAGGGAGGACCGATGTTGCGATGTCCCCATATCTTATGTCCTCTTCAAGGAATTCTATGAGCTTCCTTTTTGCGTGCGGGTTCATATGGCGTCTTCGACCTTTTTCTGGTTCATTTTTCTTTCGCAGAAATAGCACCTGAGCTCTATCGGGTTCTCTGATTCAACTGTGAATCTTGATCTCACGGGTTCTCGCTGGTTTGTGACGCAGTTCGGGTTCGCGCATCTTATCACTCCTTCCACTTCTTTTGAGAGTTTCACGTCTTTTTTCTGTATTACCTTCCCGCCTCTTATTATGTTTATCCTTGCACGCGGTGCTATCAGGGCTATCTTGTTCGTCTCCTCATCTTTCAGTTCCTTGTCTTCCACTTTTACTATGTCCTTTTTCCCTAGTTTCCTGCTTGGCACGTTCATTGCCACGCTGACTATTGCGGGGTGATTGTTTTTTACTCCGATTATTTTCATTATGTGGAGGGCTCTCCCGTTCGGTATCCTGTCTATTACCGTGCCGTTCTCTATCCTTCCTACGGTCAGTTGTTCTTTTTTCATTTTATGTTCCCGAGCAATAGTGAGAGTATTGCCATTCTTACAGGCACTCCGTTCTTGGATTCTTCAAAGTATCTTGCCTGCTCAAGCGTGTCTATTGAAGTGTCTATCTCATCGACCCTTGGCAGGGGGTGCATTATGCTTATCCGTTCATTGGCATTCTCAAGCGTTCCTCTTGTTATCTTGTATTTTCCTTTGACCGCTTCATATTCTTCCGAGTCTGGGAATCTTTCCTTTTGTATCCTGGTCATGTATGCCACGTCCACATCTTTCAGCGCGTTCTCAAGTTCTTCTGTTTTCTCTATATCTATTTTTCCTTCTGTGTCATCTATGACCTCTTGCGGCATCTGAAGCTGCGCTGGCGCTATGAGCTTTATCTTTACCCCATCATATTTTGAGAGAGCGTCCATCAGTGAGTGGACCGTCCTCCCATATTTCAGGTCGCCTATCATGGCTATTTTCAGCCCGTCTATCTTCCCTAATCTTTTCTTTATGGTGTAGAGGTCAAGCAGCGTCTGTGTGGGGTGCTGGTTTGCTCCGTCTCCGGCATTGATGACCGGAACTTGGCTGTATTCTGCCGCGAGCCGTGCAGAGCCTTCTTGTAGATCGG
>JAIVYC010000002.1:0-16260 GCA_048635645.1 Sulfurovum sp.
CGAAAGCTTTTAATGAAAATGGAGAATATGCGGTAAATCAGAAACAATTTTTCCAAAGTCTTGTTACTGAAAATGTGAAGACTTTGGTCTATTCTCCTTATGGTGAATTAAAAGATACGCTGCATCTGAATTCAAAAAGCGAAGCTCAGCAAAGGCAGGGGTTTTTATTTACACTTAAATACAAAAGTGATCCGTATTATATTTATGATATTCAGAAGGTTGAAAATGATTAATAAAATCTGCAGGGGAACAATTAATTTTACAGGTCAAATGGCAATGGCTTTCCTGGGAATTTTTTTTAAAAGCAGAAAAATAAGTAATAATTTTATTGCAGAGTTTGAACAAAGGTTTTCAGCTTATATCAATGTTGATCATGCCATTGACACCTATCGATCTTGGCCAGTACTTCTTTGGGAATATGGCAGTATGCTGGAATATGAAGAAGCTCAAATGATTAAAGATAAGCTCCTTTGCAGAATTCCTGAAATCAACAGGATACCAGTACTCGAACTCGGCCCTCATCTTTTTGAGCACAGACCTCTTGATACCAGACCCTTTTGATACCTTCTCTATCTTTCCCTTTCCAAGGAAAATAAAGTCAAATACATCGTCAGTAAGCTCTTTTTCGCTGATCTTAAGCTCGTTGATATACCGGGCTATGGTGTAATAGGCCATGTAGACAGTGGAATCGCTCAATGTCTCGACCTTCCATTCAGTGTCCCATGGAAGGGGGGTCCCAAGGCCTCCCTTTCTTGCGCATGCCTTGTCCTCTAGCCAGTTAAAGGTATACTCGAACGCGGACCTGGCCTCTTCAGGATATATCTGCGCATTTTTCAAGCATTCTCTTGCTTTTTCCTTCCAGGCCTCGTCACCATATGCAAGGAACCACTGGTTCTCCAATATCTTGACAATGCATGGGGTGTTGCACCTGCACACGACCTTATCAGCGGTCTCGAACATCAAGTCCGCTATCTTCTTCTCAGCGAAATCCTTTACAATTATCTTCTTGACATTTGAGACCATAAGGCCGGCATACCCTCCAGTGTTCTCGTTCAAGACCCCTGCATGGAACTCCTTCTTATATATCTCTTTTGTCGCATCCTCGCATCTTGGGTCGTCCTGGCTTTCTATCTCCATGCGCTCGCAAATATCGATCGCAGGATGCTCGCCAAAGCCTTCTGTCCTTATAAGAGACACGGGCTTTACCTTTGAAACCGTTTCCTCTGATATCCCGAATCTTGACAAGAGCTCTTTGTTCTTCCCAAGGTCCTTTAGCGCGATATAGTCGAACGGGGCATGAGACGGAACGCTCATCACGACCCCTGTCGAGTTCTTAGGGTCAACGAACTTCGCAGGGAATATGACCACTTCGTTCTTGAGCACAGGATTCCTGCATCTCTTCCCTATGAGCTCTTCCCCTTTGAATTCCTCAAGGACTTTCACTCTCTTGCTCTGCTCGGAAAGCTTGCCTATAGCTTCCTTGGAAACTATCCATTTCTCCCCGTTGACCTCGGCCTTGACATACAGGGCATCAGGGTTGATCCAGAAATTCACAACGCCAAAAATGGTCTCAGGCCTAAGGGTTGCTGCAACAAGGAATGAATCCTCGTAACCGAACTTAAGCAGAGTGTACTCCACGATAGAGACCCCTTCACCGATCAATCTGTCATGGTCTCCTGTCGGGCTCTGGCAATTGACACACCAGATGACCGGATGGGTGCCTTGCTTGACATATCCTTTTTCCTTCAATGTGTTATACTGCCACTCGATGAACCTGGAAAAAGGAGGAGTAAGAGGGGTCGTGGTGAACTCCCGTCTCCAGTCAATGGAAAGCCCAAGTTTTTTCGCCGCCTTCTTTGCTATTTTCCTATAATATTTGATAATGTGCTCTGGGTCAGCGAACTTATCAATATCCTCTTCAGGTACCCCTGAGTCCAGGAGGATCTTTTTCTGTTTCTTATCCCCTTTCTTTATCCTTTCGGCGACACCCGCGATAGGCTCTCCGGTCACATGCCAGGCAAATGGGAAGAGAACATTCTTGCCCTTCATCCGATGATACCTTGAATACACATCTACCCTGGCGGAGGTAAAAGCATGGCCAAGATGCAAAGGGCCGTTAAGATAGGGATATGGGAATGTCGCGAATATCTTCTCCCTCTTATCAGGGTCGCTCTCAAAGAGCTTTTCCTCTTCCCATCTTTTCTGCCATTTTTTTTCCAGAGAGAACAAATTAGCTTTCATCAAAATATACCTCTCCACTCAAATAAATAAACCTTTCCCAAGCTTTCTATCCCTTATAGCGATCATGCTGATCTCCCTTTCAATGGGTCGTTTTTTCGCATTTATCCTTTGCTCCACTGTCATCTAGCTCCTTGCAACTTATTTGAGAAGTTTTGAATGAAAGGAGCGCAAGCAAAGACCCTATCTCAATAAAATGACTTCAGTCAAAAGTAAAGGGTTGCTTGCGTTCATCACACTATAATATCCTGGCTGCAATATAAATAGTTTTTGCAGAACACCTGCTAATACACAGGGGTTATCCAATGCTTGTATCTTTTGTTCTTTCCTGTCACAGCACCAAAGTACACATCCTGTATCTTCATGCACACAGGACCGCGCGCTCCAGAGCCGATGACCCTGCCATCTATCCTTGTGACAGGCGTGAGTTCCCCTGCAGTCCCTGAGAGGAACACCTCATCAGCTGTATAGAGCTCATCCCTTGCAATATCCCGCTCAATGATGCCTATCCCTTCGTCCTTGCAAATATCAAATACGCACTGTCTTGTGATCCCTGTCAGTATTGACGCGCTGCCAGGAGTTGAGATCTTCCCGTCCTTGACCATAAAGATGTTCTCAGCGCTCCCCTCACAGACAAAGCCCCTGTCATCAAGCGCAATGGCCTCTGCATACCCATCCTTTATTGCCTCTTGCTTCTGAAGGAAGGCATTGGCATAGTTTCCAGTGCACTTTGCATGTACAGGCACGATAAAGTGAGTGTGCTTTCTCCAGGAAGATGTCTTGCAGCTGACGCCTTTTTCAAGCGCATCGCTCCCGAGGTAATGCCCGAAAGGGATGCAAAAGATCGCGGTCCTCACTTGAGTCTTTCCAGGATCAAGCCCCAAGGCCTTCATCTCTCCAAGGAACACTAGCGGCCGGATATAACAGCTTTTTAGCTTGTTTCTCTTTACGCATTCAATGATGCCTTCTAATATCTCCTTTTTAGAATAAGCGATCTCGATCCCGTATATCTTTGAGGAGTTAAAGAGCCTTTCAACATGGTCCTTAAGCCGTACAATATACGTGTTCGTCTTTCCCTC
This sequence comes from Sulfurovum sp., assembly GCA_048635645.1. Taxonomy (GTDB): domain Archaea; phylum Undinarchaeota; class CAZHTU01; order CAZHTU01; family JAIVYC01; genus JAIVYC01. The sequence continues at coordinate 3,318 of JAIVYC010000002.1, forward strand.
ATATGCCCTAAGCCCTTCAAAGAAGCCGACCCCATAATGAAGCGACCAGCAGGACACATGAACGTTAGCATCGTCCCATTTCACCATCTTCCCGTCGCTCCAAAGATATTTTTGCTTCTGGAACATGCTAAAGTGAAAGGGCTTTGGATATAAAAGCATTATTAATGCCAGACGCTTTTCTGATGCCTATGTATGAGGTCGAGATAAAGGCAAAGGCAAAACCAGACACGTTCAAGAAGATACAAGGCATAGGCGTGAAAGTGAAGGAGACCCACCAAAAAGATATCTACTATAACAGCCCTTGGAGGGATTTCTCAGACACAGACGAAGCCCTTAGGGTGAGAGAGGCTGACGGAGTTCTTGTCCTGACCTATAAAGGGCCCAAGGTCGACAATAGCACGAAAACAAGGCTTGAGCAGAAAACGCAGGTATGCGCAGGGATCTTTGACATACTCGAGAGCCTTGGGTTCAAGAAAGTGCATGTAGTTGAAAAGGAGCGCCACAAATATGAATTCGGCAAGATAAAGATAGCTTATGATATCGTGAAAGGCCTTGGCCAATACATAGAGCTTGAAACCCTTGCAAAAGCAGAGGATATAGACAAGGCAAGAGATTCCCTCTTTTCCCTGTTCTCTGAGCTTGGCTTTAGGAAAGAGGACTCTATCACAAGCTCGTATCTGGAACTATTGCTTGAGTATCCAGATCCATTCAAGGAGGGAAAGTGAACGGTAGCAAGTACTGGGACAAGAGAGCAGTGAAATACTCTGAGCTGACCAAAACACCTGTCTTTGCAAAGGAGTATGATCGAGCATTGAAACTATCTGGCATTGAAGGCAAGCAAATAAACTGCATCCTTGATATCTGCTGCGGGGACGGAACGCTTCTTGCATGCGCGATCAAGAGATTAAAAGTGAAATTCGCCATAGGGGTTGATTACTCCTCTGAAATGATCAAGCTTGCAAGGGAAAACCTGAAGAAGGCAGGCGCATGCGTTTCCAGGAAGCCGGTCGATGTCTACAACAAGCTTGCTCAGCTGACGCGGAGGGCAATGAAAGGTGAGAAAGTGATGGATGAATATCGCAGGGTGTATGATGAGCACCTTGCATTGAAACAGAAAATGAAGGGAATGCCTTTAGGAGTCCTTTTAAAACAGGATATGAAAATGATAAGTTTCGGGGTAAAACCGGTAGCAGACGCTGTGTTCTTTGTATTCCCTGTTTTTGGCTCCATTTCTTCAACAAACATGCCAGATGTGCGATTACAGTCTGCTGTCAAAGAAGTGCTGGCCTGGTCCTATCACCTGTATCACTTTGGCAATGCCTTGAACTATCTGAGGCCTGGAGGAAAACTCGTTGTCCTGCTTTCTATCACGACTCCCAAGGGAGTAGAGCGTTCCCATAAGCTTCATAAAGATATGTTCAGGGCGATGGAAAAGCTTGGCTGTACCCTTTCAAAGTTCGAGGTCTATGAGGACCCAGAGTTGGCCAGAGAGTTCATGAATTTCTATGATGATAAAAGGATCAATCTTGACTTCATTGCAGCGGTTTTCACTCGGACGGAAGACAAAAGCAACACAGCGGCCGTGAGAAAAGACATAGTTGAGACCTGCCGTAATACATTCTCAGTGCTTGAGCAGACCAAGTCCAAGGGCCCTATTTTTGTAACACATGTCAGAGGACGAGTTGAGTTCACTGACGAAAGAGGCAGGAAATTCTGCCTTGATGATGTAATAACAAAGCTCAGTCGCCTTGCGCGTTAATGGGTTGCTGCCTTGCCGGCGTTTCACTTTTCAGGCTTAAAGCATCCCAGGACCCATCCGATGAACTCCTTAGGGATCGCGACATAGTCTTTCTCAAAGAACTTCCCTTTTGTCGCGTAGTATATCAGTGCGTCTCTTCCGCCGTCTTTGAATCTTGTCTTCTTGTTGCTGACTATATCCAATGCATTTATCCGTTCCATTAGTCCTTTGTCTATCTCTTTTGGTTTTCCAACTGTCAGATAGAGGTTTGGGACATCCTTGCTGCCATATAATGCTTTGTACAGCTTTGTGAAAGTACGGTCTGAAATAGGGATATTCATGCTTTTTTCTTTTGCAAATATCCCTGCCCGTTTGTACTCGCTTGCCTGGCCGCCACCTGCAAGATTTGCGATCACCACAGTACTCTTGATCTTTGCGGTGTTGGATGCCAGGATAGCTCTTTTCAGCGTCTGCACGCAGGTCATGAAAGTCGCAAGAAGTCGTTCGTCATAATCCTTGCCTGTCCTGTCATATCCGGTCACACTCGGGAACAGCATGAAAGAGAGATCAAAGGCCCTTTTTGGGATCTTCCTGTAGTTCTCCTCGACCAGATAGATGACATGCAATTTGGGTGCTTTTTTTACAAGCTTCTTTGAGGCCAGCTCAGAGAAAGGGATCTTTTCAGACTTCAAATATCTCCTGCAATCCCCAAGCTTCTCATCTACCCCTGCAGTGCACATAAGAGGGTTTGCCTTGTAAAGCTCTTTCAAGAGATACCCTCTTCCGCATCCAAGGTCCACTGTGAGAGCGTTTTTTGAAGAAGAGATCCCTGATTCCTCAACTATCCTTTGATACATTCCGAGTTCGTCAAGCCTTTTCGCGCACTCATCCCAAGAGACCATCTTATCAGAGTTTAGTCAATGGAAGTATAAAAGACTATTTGGCAGAGATAAAGAAAAAGAATTAGAATGGGCCTAAAGGGATCGTGAACGGCCTTTCTTATGTTATTAACTCTGTTTTAGATGGAAGAAACCCCCGGGAAAGAAGTCAGAATGGGCCTAAAGGGATTTGAACCCTTGACCTATCGGTTAAGAGCCGATCGCTCTCCCTGCCTGAGCTATAGGCCCATTGTTTTGGTTTTCTGTTTCTTTGCTTTTTCCATGCATTCTTGCTCGTATTTCTGCAGCTTTTCCTGTATGTTTTCAGCGCCAGGGAACGGCTTTTTCAGGAATGCGTAGGACTGGACGATCGTTATGGCCCAAAGGCTTATGAACCATATGCCAAGCCAACCAGTGAGCGCGAAGAAGGTGAAGTAAAAGTAGTTGAGTTCAGCAAAGAAGAGTGAGCTGACATAATAGCTTAAAGGAAGTGCCAGAAGCAAACTCACCAAACTATGCAATATACGTTTCATCTTACTCTTAAACCGCTTACCGGCTTCTTGGTCTGCCAGCTGTAGCTCCTAAGTTTCGCTGTCGCGCCAAAGCCGCATGAAGCGCATACCTTCTTGCGGACATGATATTTCTTCTGTCCGCACCTTCTGCACATTATGTGCGTCTTCTTATTCCGTTTCCCAAAACTTGGCGTCCCTTTACTCATTTTATCTGTTCGGGAGATACATAGACAACCGTGTCCCCTCTAAGGACCAGCTTGCCCAGCTTTTTACTTTGATCGTCCTGTTTTTCCTCTGCATCGTCAAGCACAAGGTTCATGTGCACGTCAAAGGCTTTTAATGTTCCCCTGATCTCTTTTTCACCTTTCAATCTAATCAATACGTTAGAATTCAAGGCTTCTTTCAATGTATCAAATGGTCTGTCAGACATTTCGTTCCTCCTAAAATTAAACAAGGAATTGTTTGCTATCTATTATGGGTGTACCTATTTAAACCTTTGCGCACGCGTTCTTTCCTGTGAGGGTCAGGACAAAGAACGGGTGCACCAGCAGATCGATCTGCTTTATTTCCTGTAGCATGCTCCTATGTTCAATTCTCTCGTTTAAAAATATAATGGCCCTGTCCTAATCCGTGCGGCATAACATATTTAAAGGAGTTCCATCTAATAGACGGAGTGATTTAAATGGCAGTATGGCACGGAAGATCCTTAAAGAAACCGAACGGCAAGAGAGTGATACTGGCGAGCAAGAAGCTTAAGAAAGAGCTCGGAAGATATCCTTCAGAGACAAAGCTCGGTGAGAAAAAGGCCGTTGCATTGGGAACAATGGGCGGTAATATCAAAAGAAGGCTTCTTGCAGATGAATATGCAAATGTCGTAGGGAAAGACGGGAAGTTCAAGAAGGTCAAGATAACGACCGTAGTGGAAAATCCTGCCAACCCTCACTTTGTTAGAAGGAACATAATGACAAAAGGTGCGATAATACGTACTGAGGCCGGAAACGCGGTCGTGACAAGCAGGCCAGGCCAGCACGGTTCAATAAACGCCGCTCTTATAGAAGAGTGAACTTTTGTCTTATTGAACCCTCTTTTTATTTTCTTAAGCCCTATATTTGCAGGCATGGCTGAACCTGCAGAAACCGCATTTTTCCTCGCTGCTGCTGGGTCTTGGTTCTTTCCCATCAAGTATCTGATGAAATCTCTCAAGATACCGGTCCAGGATCTTTATCTCTTTTTTCCTGATCCTGAACTCATCAGTGCGCATTGAGCCGTCCTTAAAGAAATAGTTCAGTCTGCAAATGCCCTTGTCCTCAGGAATATCGAGTAGAAGAGAGAAACCTCTTGCATAAGCAAGCACCTGAAGCAGGTACTGGTCTTTCAACAAACGGTCCGAGGAATTGGAGACCGTTTTGTCCTCATCGATCCCAAAACCCTTCTCAGGGAGGAGCCGTGCTGAATCGATCCTCCCGCGCACCAGAAGGTTCCTGTATGGCAGGCCGATCCTCACGCACTCACGCGCGATCCTTACCTCTGAGCCGCTCTTTAAGAGGAGCTCAGCATCCTCTTTTGAGATGATGGTCTCAAACCCTTTTTCGATCCCTTCCTTTTCAGCCCGCTCTCTTTCAGCATGCCAGGCCCCTCCATATCTCATCCCCTTTGTCACCCTGCCCCTGATGCCAATGCTCTCAAGTGCGGGTATCGCCTCGCAGAAAGCAACCTGCGCAAAGCGCGTCACAGAAACAGGCACCTGCCAGTCAGCAGTAGACCAGACCCCTTTTGGAATATTTTTCAGAAGCATCAAAAAGGAATAGGGCTAAAAATAGATAAATTGAACTGAAGCATTCAGTATAGCTCAGAGATCCGCTGCACCCTTCCACGGCTCCTGCCTGTGAAACTGCGCCTTGTTTGCACTTCTTCCCCGCCTTCCTTTTTTTCCGGGGCCTTTTGCTCTGCTTCTTTGATCTTGCTCTCTGCTTCCTTGGCCCTGCTTTCTTTTTTCTTCCACTGCATGACCATAAGAGCATCATATTCTTTGCTGAAAAAGATAAAAGCGATGTGTTGAAGGACAAGAAGAGGTACCAGGAGCAGAGCCCTTGCTGCCATGCTTTCCTGGAAGACCATTGAGACACCAGTCAGTCCGATGCCAAGGGTTATAAGAAAATGAGCCCTTTTTTGCATAGGGTAGTGGTGTTCAGGGTCTGACTTAAAGAGGGGGTATTTTCTATATATAGAACTATATCTCTATATATAGAGTAAGGAGATAACAACTATACTATATACTTCGTTTAGTGGAGGCATGGACTTGGCAGAAACAAGAAAATTGCAGATAACAGGGATCTCTACCTATACGATATCGCTTCCAAAGGCATGGGTGCTGAAGAACAAGCTTTCAGCAGGAAGCGAACTATCGCTTATGGAGCAGCAGGATGGGACGATATCATTGTTCCCCAGAAAAGCTTCAAAGCAGCTCAAGCGGAGGATATTGCATATCAATGATACTTCTGGTGATGAAGAGATAGGAAGGGCAGTGCTTTCTGCCTATCTTAGCGGCTATACTGTCATAGACATCCGTTCAGGGTCCAAACTGTCCGCTTCACAGAGGGTCGCGGTCTCTATGCAGGGGAAGCGCTTGATAGGCATGGAGGTCATCGAGGAGGATGATGAACGGATAGTTCTTCAGGATTTCTTTTCTCCTGAATACCTTTCGATCGGGAAAGCTGTTTGGAGGGCTTTCAATATCTCCAGACAGATGCAGAAAGACCTGCTTGAAGCCATGTTTGCGTATGACAAGGAAGTGGCGTCCAAAGTCATTGCTCTTGAAGAAGAGGTGGATAAGCTTTTTTTCCTTGTGAGGCGGCAGCTTGACCTTGCCATAAACAACACGATGCTTATGAAGGTACTCAATCTAGACTCGTCCGCGTGCCTTACATTCGCTTTTTTGATCAAAGAGATAGAAGGCATATCGGATTGTACAGCCAAGCTAGCAGAGAGGTTGATACAGTTGGAGAGACCATTCCCAAGGAACATTCTTCTTGAAATAAGGAAACTCTCAGAGCTTGCCATTGAATTATCCGCCGACATAATGAAAGCACTTTCGAAAAAGGACCTTGAACTGGTGAATAGTGTTTTTACAAGGCAGGCCGGGCTTCAGGGCATGAGAGAGGATATATCCAAGAGGGCGCAGAAACTGCCCTATCCCGAGAGGTTCATGCTTGAGCTTATGACTGCGGACCTTATCTCGATAATAAAACACTCATCAGGGATGGCAGAGATAGTGGTGGACGAGATAAGCAGGACAGGCGCCTGATCTTCAGACGGTCTCTTCATACAGCGCTCTTCCATTCTCTGCTATCACAAGCAGGTATTCCTTGTCCTCAAGTCCAGTGACACTTCCTTCAAAAGGCACCGCGCCTGTGCACATGATGCACATACCTCCCTTGTATTCTGCTGATATGTCTATCTGGATGGTGTTCCCTGAGACAGAGTGGCTTGCGCTCAGGTCATAACAGGGATTTGAGGTGCTGATCGCTCCGGAGAAGCGGACCTCGCTTCCGATGCGCTCACTAGTGAATTCAGCAGGCCCGTCAGAGCAACACCCGTTACCGGATTCAAATGAGAGATGGCTCTGCGCGGCGCCGATGCAGCCGCAGATGATCATTAGAAGAAGCAGCCTTTTCATGCAAGGATCTCCTGTAATTCTGAGATGTCCATTAATACATAGTCAGCCTTGATGTTCCTGCTGTTCCCTCCGTTGCCATACTTAGCAAGCGCGGTCTTCATTCCCGCCTTTCTCGCGCCCGCTATATCCCTTTCCGGGTTGTCCCCGACGAACAATATCTCTGAAGGCTGGATCCCAAGCGCTTTTACTGCCTTCTCAAATGGGAGCTTGTGCGGCTTCAGGACTCCTGTGTCATCCTTGCATATGATCACGTCAAAGAAATGCTCCAGGCCCATCGCATTAAGTCTTTGAAATGCCTTTAGCTTGGGAGCATCGGTCACTATGCCGATCTTTATGCCTTTCTTGATAAGCTTGATGAGGGTCGGCATAACATTTGGGTAGGGATCAAGAAAGACATCTTTTGTCTTTAAATAGGCGTTTATCGCGGCTGCAAGGATCTTTTCTTTGCTCTCTGGGGAGAAATGCTCTTTGTTTTTCTCTATATACGTCTGGAATGCATTGTTGGATTCTATACCTACTTCAAAATAGGTCTTTAAAAGAGACTCGCATACCTTTTTCTCTTCAAGATCCAAGCCTGCGGAGATCATGGCAGAGGCTGCCTGGGCGCATGCTATATTTTTCATCTTCAGAAAATCAACCAGTGTGTTGTCAAGGTCGAACAATACGGCTTTCATGGTACTGGTCTTTGGCTATGCGGCTTTAGGAATCGTCCTCAAGCGAGATCATCTCTGTTTTTTTCGGAGCTTCTTGCTCTTTCCTAAAGAAACCCATGATGCCTCTGTTCTTGGACTCCTCTGGTTCCTCTTCAGAGCCGTCTGATCCCTTGCTGCCTGCAGAATATCTCTTGATAAGCTCGTTGATAGCATCGTCTTTCGCAAGCATGACCCTTGCAGGGCGTATTGTGCGACCTGTTCCGCATAAAGCGTCATAGCCTCCAGGGTCCTTCATTAAGAGGCATTTGCTTCTTTTTCCTGCGTTCCTGACCTCCCTTATGTCAACGGTCCTATGATAAATGAGCCTTCCTATCTCCCTTTCCTTTTGGGATGTTCTTCTTTTTATAGAGGTCACGAACAAGGCGTCCCCAAGTTCCATCCTTGAGCAATAATGCCCGAAAATATACATGTCTTCAGAGGCTGACCTGACCTGCTTGAAAACGCTCTCAGCCAGGACAACATATCCCTGGTCAAGACTTTTTAGAAGAACGTCAGAGCTTCCTATCGCTGGAAGCTTGGATTCAGGGATAAACTCCAGTTGAGCAAGCAATCCCTCAAAGGATTCGAGAGCAGCCTCTTTCTTATCTATCATACCACTTAGACTATTAGGTGCGATTGTTTTTAATGTTTTCTAAAGCTGGGATATCAAAGCGAGTGCTTGCCTGTCCACTTATCTTTGTCTGTCCAGCTTCCTGGAGTGATCTCCCCGGCTATATTCGTGAGCATCAGTTCTTTGATCTTTTCATGCTCCCTGGCATGTCCCAGGACCCACATCAATTTCACTATGGATGTTTCCAAAAGCATGTCCCCAAGAGGTACTGCTCCTGCCTTTAGCATTTCAATGCCGCTCTTATACTCTGTCAGGGTGACCCTTCCCTGCGGCTGGGATGTTGCAAATACAGGCACGCCCTTTTCACTTGCTCTTTTGATCGCAGGCAGGACCGATCTTTCAAGGGTAGGCGCGCTGCCATCTGCATATCCCTCCAGAATGATCCCTCGGTTGGTCTCTGATGCTGCATCTATCTCCTCTGGCGCAAAGCCAGGGTATATTTTCAATACCGCAACCCGGGTGTCAAGTCTTGTGTCTGCTTTTGTTTTCCTGTCCAGGTCCTTTCTTCTGTACTCTTTGGTGAAAAACTCTATCTTCTCCTTTTCGATCATTCCGAGCGGCTTTTCACCGATGCTCCTGAACGGGTCCAACCTCCAGGTAAAAGACTTCCGGACGCGGGTGCCCTTGTGGAAATATGAGAATGAGGATCTGTGGTCCCCTGCGAAAAGCACAGAAACCTCAGCCATATCACTTCTTGCAAGCCGTATACTGTGCAAAAGGTTCGTCCTTGCATGATGCTCAAGCTCCTCAACAGGCAATTGCGCGCCGGTCATTACCACCGGAATAGACAGGTCTTTGAGCATAAAGGACAATGCTGCTGAGGTGAAGCCCATGGTGAACGTGCCATGCGTGAGCACTATCCCGTCAGAGGTCCTGCTTCTTTTTGCAACAAGCTCTGCCATCTTTATCCAGTGCTCTGGAGCCATGTCCTCGCTTAGGATCCTCATGGCTGTTTCATACTCGACCTCTTTGTTCTGGATGAGACCCCCTAGGTCAGAGGCTGTCTTTTCAGCGCTTGTTGCATTGGTCTTTGTATCCCGCACCCCGCATATTGTGCCTCCTGTGCTTATCAAGCGTATCATGGTGCACATATCATGTGAACCTATTTTGATAACATTTTCCAGAAAAATGCCAGGGAATTTACGATAAATAGGTAAATTTATATACTTTCCCGTAATTATTACGGATGTGAGAAAAAAAGACAAGGAAATCCTGCGGATACTAAGGGAGAACGCAAGGAAAAGCACAAAGGAGATAGCGCGGTCAGCAGGGATACCTATAAGCACGGCATATGACAGGATAAAAAGGCTTGAGGCGGACGGGGTCATAGAAGGCTACAGGGCTGTCCTGAACCCAAAGAAGCTTGGAAAAGGCATGTCTGCAATGATCTCACTTACTGTCAATTATCGCTCCCAGAGCGGGGAGAAGATCTCGCAGAGGGAGCTTGCTGAAAAGATAGCCAGGTTCTCCTGTGTCGAGGAGGTGCACATAGTCGCAGGAGGCAATGATATCATGCTGAAGGTCAGAATGGCCGATGTGGACGAGTTGAACAAATTTGTCATAGACGAGCTAAGGAACATAGATGGGGTTGACAAGACCCAGACAGCAATAATCCTGGATTCTGTGAAGGATGTCTATTGAGTTGACATATTTTTGGGAAATAAGGCAGATCATGGAAAAATAGAAAGATTTAAATATGAATACTCACAAGTCAATAGTGACTTATTCTGGAGCTATTAAGAGGTAGGCATGATGGATGACAAAAAAATGGACAAATATATGAAAGGAACCGTGACCGTGGGCATTGTCTGCAAAGACGGCGTGATATTAGCGGCTGACCACAGGGCCACGATGGGAACACTTATCGCAGATAAAGAGGCCAAGAAGATCTGGGCGTTGGCAGACCATCTGGCAGTGACGACCGCCGGGGTTGTCGGGGACAATCAATCGCTTGTAAGACTGATGAAGGCTGAAGCAGCTCTATACTCACTGCAGTCAAGGAAGATGCCGGTTGATGCGGCAGCAATCCTGCTGAGCAACATACTCAACCAGCAAAGATACTTCCCTATGTATATACAAATGGTCCTTGGGGGCTATGACACAGAGCCAAAGGTGTATGAGATCGACATGATAGGGGGCACAACCCCAAAGAACTACTCTGCGACAGGCTCTGGATCACCAGTTGCCTATGGGGTCCTTGAAGCGATGTACAAAGAGGGTCTTAGCCTGGAGGAAGGCAGAGATCTTGCCGCAAAGGCCATGAAGGCTGCGATAGAACGTGATTCTGCAGTAGGGAATGGATTTGATATACTAAAGATAACCAAGAAGGGGATGACCCGCGAGTCAGTGAAATAAGAGCAGACCACCCATTTATTCGTTTTTGAAAGAGAGATAACATGAAGGTTCTAGGTGAAATAAAAAAGAAACTTGAGCTAGAGGCAGACATATCAGAGATCTATTACGAGGGCCCTGAAGTAATAGCATATACAAAGGAACCAGACAAGCTTACAGAGATACAGATACGCTCGCTGGTCAAAGAGTTCAAAAGAAGGATAGAGATAAGGCCGGATTCATCCATACTTCTTGAGCCAGAGGAATCAGAAAAGATAATCAGAGGATCCACCCCCGCAGAGGCCAACATAACAGATGTAAGCTTTGTGCCTGAGTTCAATAAAGTGATAATCGAGGCTGAGAAGCCAGGGCTTGTGATAGGCAAGGCAGGACAAACCCTGGCAGAGATAAAGTCAAGAATAAGATGGATACCAGAGATAGTGAGAAAACCCATAATCCCTTCTCATATCATAAGGACCATACGCGAGACCCTAAAAAAAGAGAGCAAGGACAGGAGAAGCTTTCTAAAGCGTGTTGGTGTAAGGATACATGAGAGGCGCAGCAAATCAACAGACTGGATACGAGTATGCCCTCTTGGAGGATTCAGGGAGGTAGGGCGCTCTTCAGTGCTTGTGCAGTCGAACGAGTCGAACATCCTGCTGGACTGCGGCGTGAACGTCGCGACAGAAGGCAAGGATGCATATCCATACCTTGGTGCCCTGGGCTTTGATCTGAAGCAGCTTGATGCCGTGATAATAAGCCATGCTCACCTTGACCATGCCGGTTTTCTGCCATACCTCTATAAATTCGGGTATGACGGGCCGACATATACGACAGCGCCCACCAGAGATCTGATGACCCTTCTCCAGCTTGATTTCGTGGATATCGCTCAGAGGGAAGGAAAGAACGTTCCCTATTCAAAAGAGGATATAAAAAATACCATAAAACGCACGGTAACCCCGATGTGGGGAGAGGTCACAGATATCACCCCTGATACAAGGCTTACCCTTTACAATGCAGGCCATATACTCGGCTCAAGCGTGACCCATCTTCATGTGGGGGATGGCATGCATAATATCGTGTACACCGGAGACTTCAAGTTCGGACCGACATCCCTGCTTGAACGGGCGCATACAGACTTTATGCGAGTGGAAACCATGCTTATAGAGTCGACCTATGGGAACTCCAGAGATATCCAGCCGAATAGGAGAGAGACAGAGGGTATGCTTGTGGATATAGTGAAAAAGACCCTTGAGAACAAGGGCAAGGTCCTTATCCCTGTGCTTGGCGTCGGAAGAGCGCAGGAATTGCTTGTGATACTTGACAATCTTGCCAAAGCAGAACATATGGATGGCCTGAAGGTCTACATAGACGGGATGATATGGGACGCCACCGCGATACACACAGCATATCCGGAGTTCCTTTCAAGAAGGGTCAGGAACCTGATATTCCGCGAAGACTACAACCCCTTTCTCTCAGATATCTTTGTAAAAGTACACAATGCGGATGAAAGAAGAGCGGTAATAGAAAGCGCAGAGCCATGCGTGATACTTGCGACCTCGGGCATGCTTACAGGCGGGCCATCAGTGGAGTACCTGCGCGGGATTTGCGGAGAAGAACGCAACTCCCTCATATTCGTCAGCTACCAGGCAGAGGGAACCCTTGGAAAGAGGATACAAAAGGGATGGACAAATGTGACAGTAAGCGGGTTCCAGGGCAAGCTTGAAGAAGTTAATGTAGGCATGAACGTGTTCACAGTGGAAGGATTCAGCGGGCACTCTGACAGGCGGCAATTGGTGGCTTATGTCATGAATAGCAGACCTGTCCCTGAAAGGGTTATCATAGGACATGGAGAGGAATCAAAATCAATGGACCTTGCCAACGCGCTCAGGAGAGCAGGGAAGATCACTGCAATAGTGCCAAGGAACCTTGATGCCATAAGGCTGGCATAGAAGCCTTTAAATCGTTTTCCTTTCATTGAAACATAGAGTGATATTAGAATGGGATTTCCAGAAGCAGAAAAAAGACTCTTCAGAGTGAAGATATGCAGAAGATGCAATGCCAGAAACCCCTGGCTTGCAACAATGTGCAGAAAATGCTCTAACCAGTCACTACGCCCGAAAAAGAAGGAACTCAAGGCCTGAAGCGCTTCTAGATCCCGACCGATTCCCTAATTCTTGAGATATCAAAAGAGGCAAGGAGCCTTGAAATAAAAACGCGCATCTTTGTGAGGATGCCTGCCTCATTCACCTCAAAAGCTATCTCTTTTTCAGATGAGTAGCTTTTCAAACCATCCTCATACTCAAGAACTATAAGGACGCTATTCTCCCCATTGCTCTCGGCCATGACATCCAGACCAATTGTTTTTTCACTTCCGGCCTCCAGAAGGCTTACATTCAATTGATCAGGGATTATCCTGATATTTTCAGGAGCCGAAAGAGACAAACGCACATCCTTCAGATCAGTCTCTCCATTGTTTTTCAGG
>JAIVYC010000003.1:0-16162 GCA_048635645.1 Sulfurovum sp.
CCTAATTTTGGCTGGTTGATCATTGCCCTATACCCTATGATAGTGTTGTTTGCTTCTAGTTTTTTGATCCTATTATGCACCGTGGTTATTGGGATCCCTGTGTCCCTGGATATCTCTTTGCAGCTTGCTCTTGCGTTTTTTTTCAGCGCATCTATTATCATTTCATCTTTGCTGTGCATGTTGCTTGTTCTTTCCATAAAACTATTTAAATCTTGGTTTTTTTGCAATATTTGCAATTTTTGGTAAAACAGGCATATTAACCCCTCTGATCCTTCAGATATATCTTGAAAGCCTCTTGAGCGCCTTTCCCCTTTCAAACTCCCCTATTCTCGCCTGTCTTATGGCATCCTTCAGCTCTTTGATCGTATGGTCATATGTCTCTTTATCAACCGGATATGGGTACCCGTCTTTCCCTCCGTGCGCAAATGAATATTTCACAGGGTCCTTCCAGCTTGCCTTGCTCCCATATACCAGATCAGCCACAAGCGCCAGGGCCCTTATTTTCTTCGGCCCCATTCCTTTCATCAGCACCAGTTCCTCATACTTCTCAGGCTGCAACTCATATGCTCTCTTCAGCACTTCCATGTCCCTTTTCCCTATGTCCATGTCAAGCACTGGATGATGCCTTGGCATTGTGAATTCTTCAAGCGTCTGCTGTCCGCTAAAATACCTCCTTATCCTCTCTGGCTTTTCTTTGACTATATCCAAACTGATATCTCTTGTCTCAGTGCTCTTTTTCGCGGTCAGGTCCAGCACCTCTTCTCCTCTCTGTTCACAGCATATTCCTGTGTGCGGCTCTTCCATGAACTTTTTTGTTTCGATCCAATGATACCTTCTTGCATAGCTCTCGTTCATCCCCTGTTGCACTACCGCCCATTCCCCTTTTTCGTTCAGGAAAAGGCAATGATGATACAATTGGTACCCGTCCTGTATGCAGCTATTATCCACCTTTGCAGAGAGCCGGCTTGCCTTTTCCATCTCCTCCAGTCTCCTGTCCCCCAGCCCATACGCCTCTCCTTTTTCCCTTATCTCCAGGGGCGTTCTCCTTGAGGCCCGTCCTTTTCCTCCGCACACCTTCACTCCCGCTTCCTCTTTCTCAAGGGCCACCTTCAGGGCTCCGCATGTCGTTGTGGTGGTCCCTGATGAGTGCCAGTCAAATCCTATCGCGCATGAGAGTGCCTGGAACCATGTCGGCTGTGCTATCCTTTCCAGAAATTCTCTCTGCCCGTGCTCCTCTATCACGGCCTCTGCCACTGCGCCTGACAGCTTGACCATCCTGTCGAACAGCCATCTTGGCGCGCTCCCTCCATGCAGGGGCAGGCTTGCGGTCCCGGTCTTTTGCATGTTCTTCCTATTTCTGTTCCCTCTTATATCCTGTGACCCTGTGCCTTGCCGGTATTCCTCTCACGCAATGATGCGCATCAACCTCTTATACTCCCGCTCTCCTTTTTTCTTCCGATACGCCCTAAGCCCCTCTATTATCTCTTTCCTTTCCCTCTCGCCGACCCCAAGGGCTTCCCTGATCTTCCGGGCGCTCTCGCTTTTGGGGTTTACTATCAGATATCCAAAGAGCGCGCTCAGGTTTTTCGCATGTCTCTTCATGCTTGCTCTTTCAAAGTCTATGAGCGTGACCTTTTCGCCTATGATGATATGTTTCGGCGCCCATGATAACTGCCCATGGTCAAGACCGATCTCATCAAGCGCCCGTCCCTGCTCCAGGATCTCAGGGACCCTTTCTCTTATCTCCTCTTTCCCTGCCTCTTTTATCCATTCCCTGAACTCTTTTCCCTCAGCGAATCCCATCACAAGCAGTTCCTTTTTTTTCGAGTATTCAATGGCTTTCGGCCCTATTCCCTTTTCATTTGCTTTCTTGAGCGCTTCCCATTCCCCCTCAAGACTGGTCCCTTTTATTTTCCCTCTCAGTTCTTTCACGCATACTATTTTCCCGCCAAGCCTTGCCTTTCTCACGGTGCCCCTCCACCCTTTTTTCTCCAGCGTGTCCTCTGACCAGGGGATTATTTCAAAGTGTATCAGACCGCCCATCTTTCTTCATTCTCACGTCGGGTTAAAGGAATATCATCATCTACACTGGCCTTTTTGCAGCTTCTCTTTTATCTCTTTTTGCCCAGTGCGCTGAATGGAAGGATCAGCAATATCCCAATGCTCGCAGCTATCAGGTATAGAACGCTTTTGACCTCTTTCTGCTCTTGCTCTTCAACCGTTTCCTGTTTCACCGGCTTTTTTTCCATCTTGACCATCTGCTCTATCTCCAGAAGCTCGCTCTTATACTCTTCGAGCCTTTCAGAGGCTCTTGCAAAGGCCCTTGCTTCCACCTCTTCGCCTTCTGCCGCGGCTGCTTTGGCATTGTTCAGGTAGTGCAGTGCCCAGTCGCTCCTCTCCCCTTTCATTTCCGGCATCCCTCTCCCTACCGCTCCGAACGCCCTTGCCTCTCCATATATCGCGTCATATGTCGCTGCCACGAACCAGCCCTTTTCCATCTCCCTTTCAGCGGCCCTAATATACAGATCCGCCGCATACCGGTCTCCTGTGATCAGGCTTGCGATATCCCTTTCCTGCTCTGCTTTTTTCAGTTCTCTTATCGCGATCCTTGCAACATCAGAACTAAAGGCCCGGTTCCCTTCTCCTGCGAGCTCAAGGAGTTCTTCTGCTATTTTTGTCCACGCTTTCACCACTGCCAGGCTTTTCACTTTCTCCTCGTCCGTCATGTTCGCTCTTTCGATATCTTCAAGCGTTATCTCTGCCCATGTGTATCTCTCTTGCGCGCCGACGAGCCAGTGCATTGTCTCTGGGTTGGCTTTTCTTCCTGGCTCAAGTGCTTCCAGTTCTTCCCTGGCCTCCCGTTCCATCTCTTCTGCTGTTTTCTCTCCAAGCCATATCTCTGCAAGGCCCTCTGCTGTGTTCAGGTCTATTTCCGCTTGGAATGCCTTGTTTGCTGCAGGGTATCCATACCCGAGTTCAAGGTATCTTTTCGCGTCTGCGATCTTTTCTTTTGCAGACCCTATCCGTTCCTCTATCTCTTCTTCTTTCATCTCTTCTGTCCTGTTCCCAAGACTTTTCACCAGTCTCTCCCCTCTCTCTATCCGTTCCAATGCCATTCTTGCAAGCGCCATTTCCTCTGCAAGCATCGCTCTTTCTGTTAATTCATACTCTTTTTCTTCCTCGTCTCTCTCCTTGTTCTCTCCATAATAGACTTCCATCGCCTCTTCTATCGTTTCGACCCCTATGATCTCAAGCCCCCAATGCTCTTTGGCATATCCTGTCAGATCTATCTCCAGGCCTTTCGTTTTTTTCATTAGCAGCCCGTTTTCCTCTCCAAGCCTCTCTATCACCACTATTTCTTTCAATTGGGCTCTTGGCATCAGTAGTATGCTTGCATTTGAGATCGCTGCCGCATATGCCTTCTGAAGTGCTGCTCCAACTTCACCTATCCTACCTTGCTCATCTACTGTCCCGCTGAATACCACGTCCTCTCTTATCTCTTTCCCTTCTATCTCTGCTATCACTCCTGCGGCCATCGCGCCTCCCGCGCTTTCCCCGTCTATGCTGCCTGTTTTTTCCTCGAACGAGAATATCACATCTTTGTCAGAGAGGTCTTTCCCTGTGACGTTCTCTGCCAGTTTTGTCGCTGTGTTCTGCGAGTGCTGCGCTGATATGCCTGTGAATGGCATTGTTGACAGCAGGACCCTTCCCTTTCCTTCTATTATCTCGATGTTCAGGTCAAGCACCAGCCCTTTGCCGTCCTGGTCTATTGCAGCGACTTTCAGTGTGGTCTGGGCCTGCACTCCCAGGGCCATTATAAGCACAAGAAGTATCGCCAGGGAAATGTTTTTATTTCTCATAGTCCATACCTATACTTGAAGAGGTATAAAATAGGTCTATGCTCTATGCGTATCTAAAGAGGTGTTTGGGATGACCTGGTGGAGAGATTACACTAAAAAGAGGCTGGATAAGGAGAAACGAGAGATAGCGCCCAGAGGCCGGGCAAGGGATCTCTTTTTTGAGGATCCTTGGAGCGCTTTCGAGCGCATGCATTCCGAGATGGATGACCTATTCTCAAGCGTCTTTTCCTCAATGCCTGAAGCGGTCCGCTTCAGAGAGCCTTTGGCCGACATAAAGGAGACAGAGACAGAGATAACCGCTGTCGTGGAGCTTCCGGGCGTGAAAAAAGAGGACATAAAACTCCATATAGAGGGGGATATCCTTGCTATTGAGGCTGCCTCAGAGACAAGGAGAGAGGAGGAGAAAGAGGGCTTCTACCGGCAGGAGCGGGGCTATTCCTCTTTCAGGCGGGCCTTTTCCCTTCCTTCAGAGGTCGTCCCTGAGCGGTCAAAGGCCTCTTTTAGCAATGGTATCCTGAAGGTCGTCCTTCCAAAGAGATTCTCTGACAAAGGCGGAGCGTTCAGCCTGAACGTGGATTAGCTATTACCAATTTGAGCTAATCTCGCTCCCTGCCTTCAGCGCAATTCCGAAGTCTCTCTTGCATGGCTTGTATCTCGTGAATTTGACAAGGTAGCATGCCATAAATCATTTTCCTGGCGATCCTCCTATTGTCCACGGGTTCTTCTTGCGTTGCTTGGCAGAGAATCCTTTTATACTTCTTTTCTCTTCATTTTCTTATGCCTCCTGCAAGATCCCCTCTGCCCGATCCTTCTCATCAAAAGCTTTCACCCTACCTCAGGTTCCTTCTCTTTTTCTTACCCGTCCTTGTCATCGGCCTCTTACTATTCACTCAGGCCTCAGAGCCCCCTGCTTCCGCAAGTCCTCAAGCTATTCTTCCCCCTGAAGGCTCTCCTGACTCTTCCACCCCTTCTGATGAGCAGGTCTTCTCTCGCCTCTCCCTTTTGCTTGGCTCTAATGACACTGAACTGGTCAGCATCCAATACCTTTCCTCTGCGGAGGTCTCCTCTCTCGCCGGTTCCCAGCCTGTCCTCTATTCCGATCTCACAGGCCCGCTCTACAAAATAACCATCAAGCAGGAAGGGAAACTCTTAGTAATCCTATACGATTTCAATTCCAATGTTGTGTTAAAGCAGTTCATGGTTCATGAGGTGCACTTGAATTGAAGCGTTTCGCTCTTTTCCTTTTGATGGCTTCTGTGTCTTTTGCCATGTCCAGCGCTAATTTCGATCTTGAGCTGAACTTGAATTCCGGCGGCGGCATCGCCTCCTCTGACAACTTCATTCTTGATGCCAATATCGGCTCCCCTGCTGTCGGTGATTCAGAGAGTGCCAATTTCAAGCTCTCTTTGACATCCATCCAATCCGCCTCAGCCTCAGCACCCCCTTCCTCTGTTCAGGAGTCTGGTTCCACTGACTCGTCTGCTGTGGCTTCTATTTCCTTGAACACGACAGGTCTGGACCCTACCTCGGTCTCATTCACCGTTGGAAGCCAGGTCTTTCCAAAGTCCTTTACAATGTCCTCTGACGTTGAGTCTGTCTATTTCAATGTTCTCATAAGCCCCGCTGCTTCTGGAACGCAGGTTACGATTAAAATTAGCTAGCTTCCATTTTTCCTATTACGGTCCGGCCTCACCTATTTAAACTCTTCACCCTTTCCTTTCTTCATGCGTAAGGACCACCGCATCGGCATATTATTCGGCTCTCTTATCCTCTTATCCACCTTCCTGCTTTTCCTTGCAAGCGATTTTGCAGGTCTTGCGTTCCCTAATAGGTTTCTCTCTATCCTGATCCTGGCAGGCCTTATTGATCTTGCTGTTGTCTTTCTTTCTGTTGCTCTCGGTTATCTCGCCCTTTCCACTCTAAAGGCATTACGTCCCTCTCTCATTCCCAATATCCCTGAATATATCCTCTCTTTTGGATTAGGCATTCTCATGCTCTATTTTTTCTTTGTCCTCTATTCCGTCAGCATCCCCCTCATGCTTTTCTTTTTCACTCTTTTGTTGCTTGCCGGTGCGTTTGCCTCTTCTTCGAAGCCAAAACACCACAGAAGACAGAAACCTCGCAGCTAGATGCAAAACGTTTATATCTCTTTTACACTCTAATTGAAATCATGCTTCTGAAGCACATCCTCTTATATATGACATCTGACCAGCATGCAAGCCCTTTGGATGTCCTGTTGGCCTATGATGCTGGCATCGGCGAGGTGATACCTTATACTGGTGTCACGCCTGAGTCTGCGGTGAGCCTGGTCCAGGAGGCTATGTTTGCCCGTGGGCCTGAGGGCTCCAAATACACTCTTTTGTTCTTCGCTGGTTCTGATATCGCTTTCGTAGAACGCATTGCCCAGTGCGTCCGCGACTGCATGTTCGCTCCCTTTTCCCATTCCATCATCCTTGACCCAAAGGGTGCTTATACCCTCGCGGCCACTGTCATTGCAAAGATAGAGGATTCTCTTAGGGACTATGATACCTCTCTTGAGGGGGAGAATGTCCTTATCCTGGGTTCTGGTGCAAGAGCATCTGTCATTGCAAAGCTTGCAGCGTCGAAAAAGGCGAACGTGACCCTCACAGGCATTAATACGGACGCGGCCCAGTCCGCAGCTTCCAGGATCTCTTCAGAGCTTGGTGTTGAGCTGAAAGGAGTGCGGGCCCAGACCTCAGAAGAAGTGATAGCTATCGCAAAGAGCATGGATGTCATAGTGGCTGCAGGCCCTGTGGGTGTGCAGAGGCTGCCAAGGGAGTCTCTTGAGCAGTTGCCCTCTTGCAAGGTCATTGTTGACCTGAATCCTGTCCCTCCTGTGGGCATCGGCGGGATAAGCAGCATGTCTGACAAGGAGAAGATCGGCAACATCACGGTCATAGGTCCGATCCCCATTCAGGAGCTCAGGTCTGTTGTTCAGAACAAGCTCTACAAGCGCGCTATCCTTGCTGAGGGCGGGGCCTTCTTTGACTATAATGAGGCCTATGATGTTGCAAGCACCCTTCTGAATATAGGCCGGTAATCCCCGAAACGCTTATTAATTTCCTTTTTTTACCTATCTTATGCGTTTCAGTCTGTTGGTGTTTCTTGTTTTCGCCTCTCCTGTTTTTGCTATTCCTAATCTGATAAGCCTGGATGGTTTTTTGACCGATTCTTCAGGGGATGCTCTTTCAGGCGATTATGATTTTGTTTTCAAGCTCTATGATGTCTCATCAGGAGGGGCTGCGCTCTGGACCGAGACCCAAACCCTTACTGTTTCTTCAGGCAAGCTCACTGCTCTTCTTGGCTCTGTCACAGCCCTAAACCTCCCGTTTGACCAGGACTATTATCTTGAAGTGCAGATCGAAGGAGAAACACTAACCCCTAGATACCAGATAGCTTCAAATGCATACGCTTACTTGGCAGAGACTTCAAATAGCATGCCTTCTTCCTCTTCACCTCCTGTCACTTGTGATTCCTCGCATGAGGGTTATGTCTTTTATAATTCATCCAGTGGTGTGTTCATGGGCTGTTCCCCTGATGGCATCTGGTCTGTTCTTGGCGGCGGACGCGTCGGCACGCAGGAGAACCCTGGTCTTTCCTGCAAGAACATCCTTGACCTGGTGTCTTCCTCTGAGAGCGGTGTTTATTGGATTAAACCCACAGACACTTCTTTCCAGGCCTATTGCGACATGACGACCGATGGCGGCGGCTGGACCCTAGTTGTGGGTATTGACGGGGCGAATAAGAACCATGTAAACACAGCGGCTGTCACGCCTGGAAACCTCATTTCTCCGACTGGAAAGGGAAAATTCTCTGATGCAATGATAAATCAGATCAAGAGCGGGACCAGCCCTGCTTACCGTTTCACCTGCGCATCTGTCACAGGGTATTTCCAGACCACCTGCGCGTTCGCGGCGACCACTACCGCAAGTGGGGCCTGCACTGCAGAGGCATACACATATCCGCCGGCAAGTTATGGGACAGCCCAACACTCCCAAGCTGGCACCCTTGCCTTGACTGATGGCAGTAGCGGGACTGCAAACCGGCTTATCTATGGTCAATCTACTGTCAATGGCTGCGACACTGCCCCGACAGGCTGGGATCAAAGTGGGACAGTCTATGTCAGGTGAGCCAAGAGACTTATCACCGCTTTTTGCTCCAATAGCGCCTCTCCCGAATGCGCGGCCAAAGCTCACCTATCTTGCGCTCTGTGAAGGGGAATCACTCTTCTGCCTTTGCTATCCTGTACTTGATCTTTTTCCCGTCCCTTAGCTTATCAATGTACCCTTCTGACCAGAGTTTCTGGCATATCTGCACTATCGCTTCCCTGCTGACCTTTTTCCTGACCGCAAGTTCTTCAGCCCCGATCTCTTCTTCCCCTATCAATGCAAGAACTTCTTTCTCTGCCTGGCTTGGCCCTCCTGCTTTCTGCTCCAGCAGGTGCGCGAGTTTCCTGTAGAATTCGTCCAGCTCGTCCCGCACCGTTTCCCTTATTACCCTCCTTAGTCTTGTCTCGTCTAGCGGGCTTTCTTCTATGATCTTCCTTAGTTTTTCCTCGTCCATCTAATCTAATTTGATGTTTACAACCATTTAAATAATTCAAGCAATTACCTCCTTTTATGTATGTCATTGTTGTCGGCGCCGGGAACTTCGGCCGCTCGCTCACAAAGCTTCTCACTGCTGAGGGGAATGATGTTGTTGTCATAGACAAGGATAAGGAAAAGGCAACTAATATCTCAGAATCCTTTGATTGTCTTGTCCTGAACGGTGATGGCACTAATCTTGAGATCCTGGAGGAGGCCAAGATCAAGAAGGCCGATGCTTTCGTGGCTCTTACTGGGGTGGATGATACCAATCTTATGCTCTGCCAGTTTGCAAAGAGGTTCAAGGTGAGGATGATCGTTTCCGTTGTGAACGAGTCAAAGAATCTTGGCGTTTTTGTGGGCGTTGCTGATACAGCGATAGATAAGACAGATGTTGTGATAGCATCCATAGCAAATGCCCTCTCAGACACGTCTGAAGCGGTTCTCGCATCAATAAGCGGGGGGAGGGCCCAGCTGCTTGAGATACCTATAACCGATGCGTCCCCTATGATCGGGAAGAAGGTGGGGGCAATATCTCTCCCTGCCAAATGCGAGGTTGCCTATATTGACAGCAATGGAAAACTGACCAGCCCCAGCAAGGATTCCACGATCATGCAGGGCGATATCCTGTATATCCTTTCTGCTACAAAGCGCGTGCCGTTCATCCTGAAGAAGTTTTCCGGCACTAAAAAATGAGGCTGTCTATCCTTGCACATCTTGGCATTGCGTTTCAGATAATCGGTGCTTTTCTCATCGTCCCTTCTATCCTGGCGCTCTTCAGTTCTGAGCCGGTCATTCCCTTCTTGTTCGCTTCTTTGGCTGCTTTTCTCACAGGCTCTCTTCTGACCCAGGCCTTCAAGCGCGAGGAGCTTTCTATGGGAGATGCGATGGCCTTATCCTCTCTTGGTTTTCTTGGCATCAGCCTCTTCGGCGCTATCCCTTACCTGTTCTATCCTGAGTTTCCTGCCGGTTTTCTTAATGCATATTTCGAGAGCATCTCCGGTTTCACCACCACAGGCCTTTCTATCCTCCCTGACCCGTCTGTTCTTCCGGGGAGTCTTCTTGTCTGGCGTTCTTTGACCCAGTGGATCGGAGGTCTCGGCGTCACTGTTCTTTTCCTTTCGGTTCTTCTTGTGCCTGGCTCTTCCTCTTTCTATCTATACAAGTCTGAGGGGGCTGATAAGATCGAGCCGTCTGTCCGGAAGACCATAAGGGACATCGTCCTTATCTACCTCACTTACACTCTCTTTGGGTTTCTGCTCCTTTTACTGATCTCCGGTTCTTTCCTTCATTCTTTGGTGCATATTTTCGGCCTAATATCAACGGGGGGCTTTTCCTCTTTCAGCGGCAGTGAGGCTGTTTTCTCCACCTTTTCCCATGGCTCTGTTGCTGATATCCTGTTCATCCTGCTTATGTTCGCAGGGGCAACGAGCTTTGCCCTTCACAGGGGGCTTTTTTCAGGCGATCTAAAAGCTCTTTACAGGAGTGTTGAGGCCCGGCTTTTTTTCGCGATAATCTTCCTGGTTTCCTTACTCCTTGCTTTCAGCTTTTATCTTTCAGGCGACCCAAAGCCGATGAATCATGCCATTTTCCAGTCTTTCTCTGCTCTTACGACAACAGGCTATTCGAACATGGATTTCACCTATTTGAATGATTTTTCCAAGATGCTTATCGCGGCATTGATGGTCATTGGCGGCGGTGCTGGCTCTACGGCTGGGGGCTTGAAGCTTGTGCGTTTTGCCCTTCTTCTCAAGGCGATACCTTACATGGTGAAAAAGGCGGTCCTTCCGAGGAATGCGGTGGTGAGTCTCAGGATCGGAGGGCGTCTTATCTCGCCTGAGCATGCTATGGCCATCTCCCTTTTCACTTCGGTCTATGTCCTTGCTTTTGTTGCTGGTGCTTTTGCTCTCATGCTTTCTGACGGCCTTTCTTTTGTGTCTGCTATTTTTGAGAGCGCGTCTGCGCTTGGCACCGTAGGTCTTTCTCTCGGCACTACGGTTGGCCTTTCTGCTGCTGGCAAGCTGGTCCTTATTCTGGAGATGTGGGTCGGGCGGCTTGAGATAATACCTGCTCTTATGCTTGTGGGTTTCCTTTCAAGGCGGCTTAGGCGTTTTGCATGAGGTTCAGGGTTTGCATGATATCCAGCGACTTGCCAAGGCTTTATATATAGCGAACATCCGGAGAACAGAACATTTCAATTTTCCTTCAAAAGGCTTAAAAAGAGGTTTCCCCACAAATAGTATTGGCAGGGATTGGCCAAACACGCAACCAACCGGATTCCACTTGCTGGGATTCTAACCAATCCCCGCCAACCTTTTGTTTCTACTATTTCTGCTCAGTGGCTTTTATCCTTTTCCATAGAAAAGCTTTTATCCCTCAGGAGACATAACTTTTGATAACTCTTTTATACCAATTCTTTTATCCTATCTTTTATGCCTGCCAAGTTTATCCAGAGCTTCATAGTCCTTTTTGCCGTTTGGATGGTGCTTTCAGGGGGAGGTGCTGAGGAGGTTGTTGCAGGGGTTTTTTTCTCGCTTATTGTCGCCTATGCTGCAAAAGACCACATCTTCAAGGAAGGGATCCTCTCAAAACTGCACCCTTTCAGGCTTTTGCATTCTGTCCGCTTTTTTTTCATTTATGCCTGGAATGAGGTGGTCAATCATTTGCGCATTTCTCTTATGATCCTGAACCCCCGGATGAGCATACGCCCCGCTCTTATTCGTGTTCCTCTTAAGACAAGGAACGATAAGGCCATGACCGCTCTTGCGAATGCAATAACCTTGACGCCAGGAACGTTCACTCTTGCTATTTCAGATAAGGACATCCTGATACATTGCATTGATTTCAACAAGATAGATGCCAGAGGCGATATGCAGCTTTACGAGAAGAGCATAATGAGGATCATCGAATGATAGAGGTTGTTTTTCTTGTTGCGATCGCGCTTTGCCTTGCCAGGGCGATATTCGGCCCCTCTTTCGCAGACCGCCTTATCGCATTGGACTCAGCCTCGGTCCTTGCTATCGGTTTCATAGCTTTCATCGGGGTCTACCTTCGCCTCCCTTATCTCCTTGATATCGCCTTTGTGATCGCGGTTCTTTCTTTCATAGGGACCATCGCGGTTTCCCTTTACAAAAAGGGGGTCCTGAAATGATATCTGAGGGGCTCCAGCTGATCTCGGCCTTTTTTGCCATTGTCGGGGCTTTGGGGGTCTTGCGCTTTAATGAGGTCTATTTGAGGGTGCATGCGAACACTGTCTGCACGGTAGGGGGGACCATGCTCATGCTGCTTGCGCTGGCTCTTAAGACCGGTTCTCCCAAGTACCTGCTCCTGATCGTTTTCATCGCGGTCTCTTCTCCGACCGCTTCTCACATAATCGCTAATGCGGCATATGCATCAGGGATAAGGCCAAGGGATTTCCTTAAGGCTTCTGGTGGGAAGGATGTTTGATTTCTTTCTTTTCCTGTTGGCGACCTTTGCGGTGCTTTTCTCCTATCTTGCTGTTGAGAGCAGGGACCTGCTCTTCTCTGTGATCTTCCTTGCTGGGGCATCGCTCTCTTTGGGCCTCTCCTATTTCCTCTTGAGCGCTCCGGACATCGCGATAACCGAGTTGTCTGTCTCTGCTTTGATCACAGCTCTTTTTATTTTCACTATCAATAGGACTGTGAGGTTCGAATGAGAGCCCTTCTGCTCCTTGGCTTGGCGGCTGTTCTTGTGTTTGCCGCATATTCCATGCCTGAGTTCGGCTCTTTTCCTTATCGTCTTTCAGGCATTGCTGTAAGCGACTATTACATAAATAACGCAGTAAATGAGACCGGCGCTGCAAATGTCGTCGCCACTATCGTCTGGCTTTACAGGGGGTATGATACCTTGGGCGAGTCAACGATACTTTTCACTTCTGTCATAGGCATCCTTCTTCTTTCGAGGTGGAAGAAATGATAATCCTAAGGGTCGTGTCAAGGCTTCTTTTTCCTTTCATCCTGCTCTTTGGCGCGTATATGGCTGTGCATGGTCACTTGTCCTCAGGGGGTTCTTTCCCTGCCGGTGCTGTGCTCGCATCTGCGTTCCTGCTTTTTTCCATGGTTTTCTCTGTTGAGCGGGAGCGTGAGGAGATACTATTTTCCGAGGTTTTTGAGGAGCTGGCGCTTGTGCTAGTGGGCGTCACTATCTCATTGACCCTTTTGCTGTTCTACTCGGTCATTGGCAAGTATGCTCTTTCGCCGCTGAACCTTTTTTCTGCTTTGCCGCTCTTTGGTCTTGATCTTGTTGGCGCGATCGGGGTCGCTGCCGGTCTTACTATCATCTCGGTCGTTTTTGTTGCCTGGCGTGAGGAGGATGTGAAGAAAAGTGATTGAGTATCTTTTTTCTGTTGCTCTTCTTGTTGTTGGCGCGTATGCTCTTTTGTTCAAGGAGAATTTCCTGAAGAAGGTGATAGGCCTTTCTGTGATGACCAATGGTGTGCATCTTTTCCTTATCAGCCTTGGTTTCAGGCAGCCGTTCGCGGTTCCGCCTGTCCTGACGCCTGAGCTTTTCGCAAATTTCGGGTATTTCACTTCCCATTCAGTGGACCCTCTTCCTCAGGCTCTTGTGCTTACTTCTATCGTGATCAATGTAAGTATCACTGCGCTTGCGCTTGCGCTTGCCATACACATCTTCAGGCAGTTCGATTCCCTTGACTGCCGGTCTGTTGGTGATGACATTGATTGATGCCTTGTTCGTTCTTGTCTTCGGGGCGTTCCTTTCGCCTATCATTGGTGTTTTTTTCCAGAGGTTTAGGCACTATTTTGTCTCGTTCGTCACTTTTGTTTCCTTTGTCATTGTCCTCCTTCATTCTAATTTCGCCCCTCTTGCCGTTGATGTTCTTTGGAAGGCCCCGCCCCTCGGCATCATGGTGGCTATTGACGGCTTTAATTACCTGGTCCTTCTTTTGGTGTCTGGTCTTGGTTTTCTTATCGCATTTTTTGCTTCTGGCTATATGCGCGAGAACGACCGCGTTACCTATTACAACACCCTATATCTCCTGATGCTTGCAGGCATTGTCGGCGTGGTCATCAGCGGGGACCTTTTCAACATATATGTCTTTTTTGAGATAGCTTCTATCAGCTCTTATGTTCTTGTCGCTTATCACGCGGATAAGGGAGCTCTTCGCGCTGCCATGCGTTATCTTGTGATGGGTTCTCTCGGGACCGGCCTGGCTCTTATTGGCATCGTCTTCATATACGCCGCGGTCGGCTCTCTGAACATCGCGGATATTGCCGTGAAGATCGCAACTGTCCAGTCTCCCTTGCTTTATCTTGCTCTCGCGTTTTTCCTGACAGGTTTTGGGATCAAGGCCGCTTTCGCGCCTTTGCATGCATGGAAGCCTGACGCGCTTTCCCATGCTCCTACGCCTGCTGCGGCTTTGCTTGCCGGCTGCTCAGGGATCATGGCCGTTTATGTCATGTTCAGGATCTTTTTCACTCTGTTCACCCTGAACCCCTTCCCTCTTACTTTTGTCTTCCAGTTCTTTGCTGTACTGACCATGATCCTTGGTGCTCTCCTGGCCTTCAGGCAGGATGATATCAAGAAGTTGCTGGCCTTTTCAGGCATCAGTCAGGTGGGGTATGTTTTCCTGGCAGTGTCTTTTTCCACTGCTGCAGGCGTCTTTGCAGGCCTTTTCCAGCTCCTTAATCTTGCCATTGCCGAGGTCCTGCTTTTCCTTTGCGCTGGTCTTGTTGTGAAGCATGCAGGCTCTAAGAGGTTGAGCGAGATGTCTGGTCTTTCTCTCTCACTTCCTCTTACCTCCATTGGTCTTCTGGTCGGCGCCGCTTCCATCATAGGCATCCCTATTTTCAGCGGTTTTATCAGCAAGATCCTCATTTACCAGGCAGGGTTTGATTCAGGTTTCTTGGTCGTCACCATCCTTTCTCTCGCGGTTTCTGCCCTGACCCTTGGCTATTTCCTGAAGCTCATTTTTTCCCTTACAGGACCTGAGATGGCCTATAATGGGGTCAGTGAACTCGAGCCTCACATATTTATGCCTCTTGTGGTATTGATACTCTTATGCATCATCTTTGGGATCTTTCCGGACCTGGTCTACCCTTTGCTTGGCAGCGCCTCTTCAGCTCTCCTGGACCCGACCGCTTATCTGGGGGTGATTAAGTGATCTTCACTTTCATCAGCCTGCTTTTCCTCCTCTTGTTCGTTCTGGTCCTGCTTTTTACAAGGCGCTCCCTCAGGCCTTCAAAGCAGTATGCCTGCGGTGAAGATATGGTTGTCCTTGTGTCTTCCGGGGGGTTTTTCAGGGTTTTGCAGACAGTCCTTTCCAGCGTTTTTTCCTCTATTGACCGTCTTCAAAAGGGCGGCCTTACAACTTATCTCTCCTGGGTTTTTGCAGTGCTTTTGTTTCTGAGCGCTCTGGCGGTACTATTATGATAAAAAGGTCTCCCTGGCTTTTCCATTACAACACTGGCTCTTGCAATGGCTGTGATATAGAGCTTGTCGCAGCCCTGACCCCGAAACACGACGCAGAACGCTTTGGCGCTGTGCTTAAGCCTTCTCCAAGGCATGCTGATGTTTTTGTTGTCACAGGTCCTGTGACCAGTCAATCAGCATCAAGGCTTAAGACCCTTTACGACCAGATACCCGGGCCTAAGAAGGTTGTTGCGATCGGCTCTTGCGCCTGTTCCGGCGGTGTTTTCAAAGGCAACTATTCTGTGAAGAACGGTATTGACAAGGTGGTCCCTGTTGATATGTATGTGGCCGGCTGCGCTGCAAGGCCTGAGGCGATATTGAATGCTATACTAAAGGTGTTATCTGATGGTGATTGAGGTAAGTTTAAGGGATCTGGCGTCTGTCAGGAGGGTTGGCCGCAACTATCACGTTCAGTGCCCTGCTTCTGGCTTGAACCGTGTCTTGTCCAGGCTTGTGACCGATTTTGACTGCTATTTCATCAATGATATCTCAGGGGTCGATGCCGGCGCTAACATAGATGTCATTTACCATTTGACTGTCAGGGATTTTGTCGTTTCTGTAAAGGTGTCCCTTCCGAGGCCAGATCCTAAGATAGGCACCGTCACTGGCCTTTTCCCTGGTGCGGTCCTTTACGAGCGCGAGCTTATGGAGATGCTTGGCGTGAAAGTGCTGGACCATCCGACCGGCGGCAGGCTTTTCCTTCCTGATGATTTTCCAGAGGTGTATCCGCTTCGCAAGGAAAGCTTGAAATAATGCTTTTGCGTTCATCTGATCATGCATGAGTTCATTCTTCCTTTCGGCCCGCAGCATCCTGCGCTTAAGGAGCCTGTGCATTTCAAGTTCGAGATCGATGGCGAGACCATAAAGAGCGTCTCTTTGAGGCTTGGTTATGTGCACAGGGGCATTGAGAAGGCCTTTGAGTCAAGGGACTACATCAAGAACATCTATCTCTGTGAGAGGATATGCGGCATCTGCAGTTTCTCTCATTCCACTGCTTATGCTCTGACTGTTGAGTCCCTTGCTGGCGTGCACATCCCTCGGAGGGCTGAGTACATCCGGACGATCCTTCTTGAGCTTGGACGTCTTCAGTCTCATATGCTCTGGTTCGGGATCGCAGCTCATGAGATAGGTCTTGATACCCTTTTCATGTATGCCTGGCGCGACCGCGAGCTTGTCCTGTCTGTGATAGAGAAGATCACTGGCGCGCGTATCCATTTCGGCTCCAATTGCCTTGGCGGCCTTAAG
This sequence comes from Sulfurovum sp., assembly GCA_048635645.1. Classification (GTDB taxonomy): domain Archaea; phylum Undinarchaeota; class CAZHTU01; order CAZHTU01; family JAIVYC01; genus JAIVYC01. The sequence goes on from JAIVYC010000003.1 coordinate 16,160, forward strand.
AAG
>JAIVYC010000004.1:0-14404 GCA_048635645.1 Sulfurovum sp.
CACTAATCTCAATTCCTATCGGGAGATGTTCCTTAACAGGAGACCTGAAGGAACTGGTCTTATTTAATGGCCCTTTATTTACAATGCCTGATTTCACAAGTGTATTTATGAAGATGGATTTGAAGGCTGCGTTTACATTTGGAATGATCGCACCAATATTTACATTTTTATTCACTGACCTATTCGATTCCCTATCAACTTTTGTCGGGATTTCGCAGGTTGCAAATATGCTCAATGCAAAGGGTCAACCGAGAAATGTTGGGAAGGCACTTTTAGTAGATGCAATCTCTACAACCATGTCAGGTATTTCAGGAACGAGTTCTGGAACTTCCTATATTGAATCGGCTGCAGGAGTTGAGCAAGGTGGACGCAAATATGGAAAAGATAAGCAAATTGCAGACCCCTGGAAGCAGATGCGGGCTTTCTAACGAGACTGCACGCATCCTAAGAGAAAAAGAGAAAGAGTACTGTCTTGCGCTTTATGAGCATAACTCAGGCTTTGCGATATCCTTAAAGGAGTCGCTTGATGACTCAAAAGATCCCTACTCTAAACTATATAAATCAGCTTTGATAAATTGTCTCGCTCCATGCATCAAAAATGAGCTGTCCTGTGTCGAGGAGTGCTGGATAACACAAAGACAGGTTCTGGTGGGCCCGTAGCTCAGCTTGGTAGAGCGCAACGTTCGCAACGTTGAAGCCTCGAGTTCAAATCTCGACGGGTCCATGTTTTTTTCGCCAACATTTTTTCTAATTTCAGTCTGCTTATATTTTAAAAAAGGTTGGTTCCCAAATCTCGACGGGTCCATTTTTTCCGTCAACGCTTTTTCAATTAATGCAAGTTCAGAACATCTCTACATGACCCCTGAGGAGTTTCTCTGTCAGCTCCGGGATGTCTGCCAGGCAGTCGCTTGTTATCCTTCTTGCCTTTGATATTACAGAGCTTGAAGGCTTTGTCCTTGAGAAGAGACCTATGTCAGCCTGGACCGGCTGGTCTATCCTTTTCCCTATCTGGGAGAGCAGAAAGACATTGGATGACTGGACTGGAAGGTTCTCAACTATCTCTTTCGCAATATTTCTTGCAAGAAGATTGTAGAGCTTGCCTGTGTGAGTGCATGGGTTCTTTCCTGATGCTGCTTCAATGCTCATCGGCCTATATGGTGTTATTAGACCATTTGCCCTGTTCCCTCTGCCGACCGAACCGTCGTCTCCCATCTCAGCGCTTGTGCCTGTGACCGTGAGATACACCGCGCCTGAAGGGTAATCATCTGCCAGATTCACGGCCACTTCTACCCTCTTCTTTGTCAGGGTCTTCGCCAGATCGATAGCTCCCTGTTTTATGGCTGCGATGGCTTGCATGTACTGGTCCATGTCATCCAGATGCTTTGATATCATTGCCGCAGCTATCGTAAGAAATAGCTTGTTCTTTCGCCTCAGGACCATGACCTTTATATCCTGGCCTGTCTCAGGATATTCCTTCTTGAACTCGGATGAGTTAAGGAGTCTCTCTATTGAAAGGGTGAGCTTTTCTGTTTCGCTTAACGGATAAAAGCCTGCTCCGATCGATGTGTCGTTTGCAAGCGGAGCATCCGCTTTTCTTTTGAAAAGCCCGGCAAGTTCGAGCGAGCCCTGCCCTATCTTTGACTCAACTTGCACGTGCTTTGAAACATCAAGGTTCGGGAGTGTGTCTGATAAATAGTCTCTCGCTGCTTTTGAGGCTAGGGAATGCACGTCTATCTTCTTGCCTTTAATCATGTCGGTTGCCCTGCCTGAGAGAAAAATGGATATCGGGCGCAGAACTTCGCCGCCGCCAAAACTCGGGTTCGAAGCCCCGCCAGAGACCTCCACCTGGTCTGTGTTGTGATGCAGGATCCGCCCCGTGAGCTTGATGTAACGCCTTGAAAGCGCTCTTGAAACGCTCTCCGCGATCCCATCAGAAAGAGAATCCGGATGGCCTATCCCTTTTCTCTCGACCATCTCAACAGGAAGCCTGTCTGTGGTTCCCTGTTTTGTCTGACTCACATTTATGTTTTGCAAGACCATGCTCTAGCTATGAGCAACACTATATAAATGTGTTTGTCAATTTCTTCTTTCCTCAGAATGAGAGCATAAACCACGGTTTACACTCAACGGACCCGTAGCTCAGCCAGGTTTGAGCGTTCGACTGATAATCGGAAGGTCCGCAGTTCAAATCTGCGCGGGCCCATGCACTTTTTCCGCCAACGCTTTTTCCAATTTAGGGATTAGTTACATTTTAAAAAGGGTTGGTTCTGAATCTGCGCGGGCCCATTTGTTTTTTCATCAATGTTTTTGCAGGTGAAACCTGCAAATCGAAAATGCTTTGCATTTTCACTTTTTCTATTTTAAAGGAAGGATTACAGACTAAAAAAGATTGGTTCCCAGATCTGCGCTGGCCCATTTGTTTTTTCGCCAACATTTTTTCCGTTTTCCTTAATCGATATCATTTTAAGTTCAAAAAAAATCCTATGTCTCATGGATGTCTCGCTCACGATAAAAGAAGCTGTAGATAAGATAGAGAGTAAAAAAGAGAATAAAGAACTGATAGAAAGATATGATGGCTATCTTTCCTCAGCATACTCAAATTTTACCAAGGATCTTACAGAATGGTTTGTAAGTTATTATTCCACTGAACGAGAGGAGGTCATCATCTTCAGGGTAAACAAAGAAGAGGCTATGTTCGATTCTTTCAGCAAGATCCTAAAAAAAGGACCAGGAGGACGTATTGACCTTGAAAAAGTAAAGGTTTCTGCAAAAGATGCTTTGAAGATCGCACAGAAGAAAAACGGTTCAAAGTATGAAAAGATACTTATCGCTCTTGAAAATTCAAAAAATTGTGAATGGGTCGTCAATTTTTTTACAAAAGAGCTTGACTTGTTCAGTGTAAAGATAGATGCAGGCAATGGAAAAGTTTTAAAAGAGAAGAAGTGTAGTCTTATCATCGGATATGGTAAATAATAGGAGGTTAAAATGGCAGTAAAGAAAAAAGCAAAGAAAAAGACCACAACAAAGAAAAAAGTAACAAAGAAAAAGAAGACCACAAAGAAAAAAGTAACAAAGAAAAAGAGATAAGTAATTGAAAAATTTTTTTCTTTTTGTTTCTCTTTTTTTTTCATCTGCGCCCTCTGAAAGGGGGTCGCTCTTCTTTTTTTCAGACGCTCCGGCGGCACGACCTCGAACTCACCATTACAAGCACCACCCCCAAAGCCGCCAGTGCGAGAACCAAAAACAGCGCCAGAGAGCCTAATTGGGTCATCTCCTGGCTTTTTACCATCTCCATGCTTTCTATCTCCTGGACCGTGATCTCCCTATCAGTGTCCTTTATCTGCGCTCTCCAGGCAAGCATCGTCAGATAGGCCGCTCTTGCTGACACCGGCTCAAGGACTCTATCCCTGGATACTGTATCGTTATCCTTGCAATAGTCTTCTATCTCCCTCGTATATTTTGAGGCATACTCTGCGCTCATTTCTGCAATGCTCTCTGCTGTGGCGCTCTTTACTTCTGAGTTTATTTTTCTCGGATGATCCTTGTATTTCTCTCCCCAGTTATGGCATTCTTTTGAGATCTTGTAGTGCATTGGATTTGTTGTGTCTGCTATGAAATGCGAGAGAACTCCTGCATAGAAAGATGCATCCTGTATATTGTTCTCTTCAAGCGAGTATCTCATCACTGAAGCATATGCCTTTATTGCAAATCTTGAATCAATGCCATTCAATGGTATATGGGGCGGGTACATTTCCCTTTGAAGGTCAGGCGCTCTGCAGCCAAAGTATAGAAGGTCTGTATCGAATATTTTTTCATCTGGATGCAATTGCTCGTATGCAGCCCTGCAGATGTTCTCATGCTGCTCCATGTTCCATGCTATTGATGAGCCCGCCAATATCAAAAATAAAAGGATCCATTTCATCATGGGAATTAGTGGTGGCTCATCAGCTACTCCGAACATCATCTGGATATCAGCCTGGGACGGCGAAATCATCGCCACCTGTTTTGATTGGTATGATGTTGTTTAAATAGTGTGCTGAAAAAACGGTTTATAATGGCATAGTTTCTGCTTCATACCTGTCCCATGTCGGGAACTCCTCTATGATCTCAGCGCGTATCTCCTTGTCGCTCGCAAGCCTTTTTGCTATTGCTACAGAGGTCTCGAGCCTGTGTTTCTGCTTGTCGACCCAGAGGAGATCAGGAGAAAGGGAGTACTTCCTGATAAGCTTCTCTCTTAGTTGTGCCAGCTCTTTCTCTGTTGCCTTGCCTCTCATTTTCAGGCCCCCTTTCAGGAGCAGGCCATCCTGGGTAACTTTCTCATATGGCTTGTGTATGTTCTTTGCGGTTCGCTTGAGCCGGTTCCTGTATTGGACTGCATCCTTGAACCGTGAGGTGCAGAAATGAATGTCTATCTTTCCGTTTGCATATTCAAGAAGTTCCCTACCGAGCTCCTCGCTTCCTGCCACTGCATGCGAGAGCTCATGCTTTATCTTGAATCCTCTCTTGTTCAGGGCATCAACATTTGATTCAGAGAACTCTAATTCATTGAGATTGATGAACTTTGCCTTGCCAGCGAGCTTGTCAATGCATCTCTTAAGCGACTCTGCCTGACCTGGGATGCATGGCATCTCGCATCCTATGTCCAGCTTGTCAGCCAGAGGCATTGATTCAAGCATCTTCTCCGGATCATGGAATCTTATCTCATCAAGCCCTGCTTCTGCCAGTTCATTTGTCTGCTCTGGTGTGGCTTCACAGGTGTATAAGTGGATGTGGAATCTTTGGCCGAACGCCTCTTTCAGCAACTTGATGTAGTGGATGCACCTGTCCATCTCAAGGGTTGGTTCTCCTCCTGTGAGGCTTGCTCCCTTGGCATTCATCCTCCTTGTCTCTTCGAGCACATCTGCGTCATTGAGCACAGGCCTTTCGTTTGCCCATGTATTGTTCTTTCCTCTTCTTTTGAAGGATATAGGACAGTAATAGCATCCTGTCTTGCATTCTCCTGTGACGAATAGGACCATCTTCGCGCCCTGCATGCATAAGGAGCATCCTCTCGCTATTTCCCCAGCTACGTATGTGCCGCCCTTGGTTTCCTCAATCATAACGCTTTTATTCACCGCAAAGATAAATAAGCCTGATGCTTGAGAGATATTTGCGGGTTCTTGAAGGTAAGGTCTTGCCTAAGTTCAAGATCGCCAAGAGGGTGGCATGCGACAGAGCTCTCTCTGCTCCCTTTAAAGAGCTGCTGGAAAAGCATGCCTGCTTATCTGAAGAGTTCCCTGAAGCTGTCAGCCGGTCTGATGGAGGAAAGACACTTCCAGAGGCTCCGCGTTCCCTGCTTGATCTAAAGACAGAGATCGCCTTGAGGCTCTTTAGCTCCTGCAGATTATGCGAGCTGGGCTGCGGTGTGGACAGGAAAAAAGAGACCGGAGTTTGTGGGGTGGGGGCTGCAAGAGTTGCAAAGCTCTTCAAAAGCAGAGAAGGAGAATCCTATTTCGTTCCTTCTGTTTCCCTGCTCTTTTCTGGCTGCAATTTTCACTGTGCATTCTGCAATGCATGGGATATCTCCCGGTTCCCTGAGCATGGAAAACCCATGGCAGCTGGAGAGCTTGCAGGGAAGATAAGTGAGTTCAAAGAGGTCAAGGGCCTGCTTCTTTCTGGAGGGGAGCCTTTGCCTAACCTGCCATTTATCCTTGAGCTGCTTTCCCTCCTTGAAAAGGACCTCCCTATTATATTAGACTCGAATCTCTATGCAAGCATTGAAAGCATGACCCTCCTTGACGGGATCGTCGACGCATATCTTGTTGACCTCAAATTCGGCGAGGATTCCTGTGCGAAAAGGCTTGCGGGTGTGGAGAACTACTTTGATGTTCTCACAAGGAACCTGGCGCTTGTTCCTGAGGATTCCCTTGTGCTCCGACATCTCATGCTACCTGGGCACTTTGAGTGCTGCACTAAAAAGGTCCTTGACTGGATCTCCGAGAAAAAGCCTCTGGCAGGTGTGAACCTTATGGGTGATTATGTTCCTGCCTACAAGTCGATCCTCTATAAGGACATCGCAAACAAGCTTCCTATCACTGAGCTCAAGAAAGCGCAGAAGTATGCCGGAGATCTTGGGTTGAAACTTATTGAATGAAGGGAGAAACTGCTTGCAGCAAGGGTTTCCCTGCGAATGATTAATTGCATCCTTGAGGGACGCAAAGTGAAGCTCTTTAAGAACTTCACTTATCCCTTAGATTTTCACTTAATGCCGTGGGTTTTCTGCTCACATGTTTTATAAATGACCTGCCCTAAATATTAGGCATGATTCATCCTATTGAAGGAAGGTACGGCCGTCCTGAGATGAAAAGCATCTGGGAAGAGAGCTCTAAATGGTCCAAGTGTCTTATGGTCGAGGCTGCGCTCGCAAAGGCTCAGGCAGATCTTGGGATCATCCCTAAGAAGGACGCGGTTGATATTGAGGAAAAGGCAGATCTTAAGCATGTAAGCATTGAGAGGATCAAGGAGATCGAGAAAGAGACCAACCATGATATAGCTTCTATGGTCCGCGCGCTTTCTGAGCAATGCAAGAGCGGGTATGTGCATTTTGGCGCGACATCCAATGATATCACTGACAGTGCGCTTGCTCTTCAGTTCAAGGGATCCCTTGAGGTCATTGAGAATGACCTTAAAACGTTGAAAAAGACCTTTGTGAACATTGCAAAAAAAACAAGGTCTCTGGTCTGCATTGGCAGGACCCATGGCCAGCAGGCGATACCAACGACCTATGGTCTTAGGTTTGCTGTTTGGGCTGTGGAAGTTGAGAGACATCTTGAGCGCCTCTCTGAGTTGAAAAAGAGGGTCCTTGTCGGTCAGATGAGCGGTGCGGTCGGCACTCAGGCAGCCATGGGGCCAAAGGCGATAGAGATCCAGGAGAAATGTATGGGTTATCTTGGTCTTTCGCCTGTGCTTGTTTCCACTCAGGTGATACAAAGGGACAGGCACGCAGAGCTTTTGCAGTTCCTTTCTCTTGTTGCTGAGTCCTTGAACAAGTTCGGGATCAACCTTCGCTCATGGCAGAGGACCGAGATAGGCGAGGTCTCTGAGAGATTTGAAAAGGGCCAGGTGGGTAGCAGCACCATGAGCCACAAGACAAACCCTATTCATCTGGAGAGGGTCTGCGGGCTTTCAAGGATCGTGACCGGCAACTCTTTCGCAGGGCTTCGGAATGTTGCATTGTGGGATGAGCGGGACCTTACTAATTCATCCCCTGAGAGGATCCTTTTCCCTGAGTCATTCATTCTTCTTGATTATATCTTGTCCTTGATGATAAAAGCGCTTAAGGGGCTTGAGTTCAATAAAGAGAACATAGAAAGGAATCTTGCCCTTTCCAAGGGGCTTGTTCTTGCCGAGAGGGTTATGATCGAACTTGCGAAAAAAGGCATGGACAGACAGGATGCTCATGAGCTTTTAAGAAAGGTCTCTATGCGAGCTAAAAAAGAGGGGATCGGTCTTAAAGAGGCTCTTTCCTCTGAGAGCTCGGTCGGGAAACAGTTCTCCCCTAAGGAACTGGATATGCTTATGGACCCTCACACTTACATCGGGACCGCGGTCAAGCAGGTCGACAGGGTGATCGCGCAGCTAAAATGAGGACCTATAAAGAGGCTGGTGTTGATATAGAGGAGGCTGACAGGAGCAAGAGGGATATTGCCGGCGTCCTTAAGGAGAGCTTCAAGCACAGGCAGGGCTTTGGCCGTCCGCTCCTTGAGATAGGTCATTACTCAGGGATAATCGAACTTGGGAACAATGCTCTTGGAGTAAGCACTGATGGTGTCGGTACCAAGCTTTTGCTTGCGATAAAGAAAGGCAAATATGACACGTTGGGTATCGATCTTGTCGGGATGCTTGCGAATGATCTTATTGTGAACGGGCTTGAGCCTTTGACAATTGTTGATTATATTGCATGCGAGAAGCCTCTTGAGGAAAGGGTGATAAAAGAGATCGCAACAGGCCTTGTTGAAGGTGCAAGGCAGGCTGGCGCCTCTGTTATTGGAGGGGAGACCGCGATACTGCCTGAGATCGTCAAGGAGTTTGACCTAGCCGGGACGGTTGTCGGTATATGCCCAAAGGATAGGATAGTTACAGGCAGCAAGATAAGAGAGGGGGATGTATTGATCGGCCTTGAGTCAAGCGGCCTGCATTCAAATGGATATTCTCTTGCGAGAAAAACCCTTGACATAGAGGATCCTGACACCCTGGAGCAGATGCTGGTTCCTACAAAGATCTATGTGAAACCCGTGCTTGAGGTCCTTGGTGAATGTGACGTGCATGGGCTCGCGCATATCACTGGGGGTGCCTATACGAAATTAAGGCGTCTCGGGAACTTTGGGTTCGATATCAGGCTTCCTGAGTTCTCTGGTCTCTTTGCAAAGCTTGCTGAGCATGTCCCTGAGAAAGAGATGTATACTGTGTTCAATTGCGGCGTAGGTTTTGTCCTGGTCCTTGATAGATCAGAGGTTTCAAAGGTGATCGCGATATCAAAAAAGCATGGGGTAAATGCTTTTGAGATCGGTTCTGTGAATGATTCAGGTGAGATTAAGGTCAATGGGGTGGTTTTATGAAAAAGATTTTGCTTGCTACTGATGGGTCTGAGGTTTCAGAAAAGGCAATGGAAATGTGCGCAAAATTAGCTGAACTATATGGAGGGAGGATAGGTATCCTGCATGTTATTCCTGTGCTGGACGCGAACATCCATTATGGAGCGCCAGAATCAGGTCTCCAGCCTGCGCTTGAGGCAGAGGCTCAAACTGTGCTTAAGACGGCTGAGTCTTTTTTCAAGAAGAAGAAGATAAAGACCTCGATCTTGATAGAGCACGGGACTGCCGGCAGTGTTATTGTTGAAAAGGCAGTGGATTTTGACCTTGTTGTCGTGGGCTCTCACAGTAAATCCGGCGTGGAAAGGCTCTTCCTTGGAAGTGTTTCTGAGTATGTTGTGCAGAACTCGCCAAAGCCCGTTCTTGTTGTTAAATGAGCATCTCGCGAAAAGAGGCTCTCAATCTCTTGGAAGCCAGCGGCGCGTCCAGGAGGGTGATAGAGCACTGCATGACCGTGGAGAAAAAAGCCCTTGAGCTTGCAAGGAAGAAGAACGCAGACCTTGAGCTTGTGAGTGTCGGTGCTATCCTGCATGACATCGGGCGCTCAAAAGAGCATGGGATCTCGCATGGGGTCATAGGGGCTGAGATAGCGAGGTCTCTTGGGCTTGATGAAAGAATTGTAAGGATAATAGAGCGGCATGTTGGCTCTGGGATAACAAGAGAAGAGGCGGTTCCGCTCGGGCTTCCTGAAAGGGACTTCTTGCCAGAGACCCTTGAGGAAAAGATAGTGAACTATGCTGACAGTCTTGTTGACGGGGACCGGATCATGTCATTTGAGGAAGCTCTTGAGGATTACTCTGAAAAGTTTGGCAAGGATTCTTTGATCGTTGATCGGCTCAAGAGGTTTCATCTTGAGCTTGAGGGAAAAAAGGAGATATAATGAAGATAGTCATCACAGGCAGCCCAATGATAGGCAGGACAAGTCTTTGCCTCAGGCTTGCAGACCATTGTATCAGGAAGGGACTTAGCGTCGGGGGTATGGTCTCAAAGGATATGCCTGACTCTGGTTGGGAGATCTCTGATTTTAGGACAGGCAGGACTGGATTGCTTGCAAGTAAAGATGGACATGGAGAGAGGAAAGGGGATTATTTCGCTGATTTTGACTGCCTTGAAAACCTGGGCGTTCCTGCCATTGAGAACGCTGTCGCGGATTGTGATGTGGTGCTTGTTGATAGGATAGGTCTTCTTGAGGTTCACTCAAAGAGTTTCAGGCAGGCGTATAGGCATGCTTTTGATTCTGGTAAGCATGTCATCGCAAGCGTTGATAAGAAATTCGCGCCTGTCTTTGTGTCTGGCGACTGGAAAAGAAAGATCGATAATTGTATGGATATCTCGACCACTGGAGTGCAGAATTGTTATGAGCTTGTGCTTATGATGTATGACCGGTATCTAAAGGCTGAAAGATAGCTCTAGCCAGGAGGTTAAGCAAATTTTAAATTACAGTCTAGATCTCGGTTTCTTCCTCTGTTGACTCTGCCAGTGGAACTGACATTTGCTTTTCGTACTTTGAGGGTATCGTCACTATGACAATGTCATCGCAGGACAGTATATGCCTGTGGGGGATCAATATGGATTTCCTTCCCTCGCCGGTCTGATCGAACATTCTTGCCAGAAAGCTGTCCTTTGACATGTTGACCACTATACCATAGACGCTTCCTTTTTCTGTGTCAAGCATGGAATCGTCGATTTTTCCAATATACTTACCTGTCTTTGTATATACATCCCGACCTGTCATATCCGCTAGATTAATCACTGACATAAATTATCACACTTTAAATAATTGCTTCATACTTAAATAGTTTACTCAAATGAAAAAGATAATCCTTGTTCCGGTCGGGCATGTATTTGCTGAATCAGTGAGAAAAGTGCGCTCTGCCATTCAGCAGGTGAAACCTGATGCCGTGGCTGTGGAGCTCTGCCCGGCAAGGTTCTATGCACTCTTGAACAAGAAAAAGCCGGATTACGGTGCTCTTCTCAAGAGCGGGCGGGTTTTTGCCGCTGTGCTGTCCTTTGTGCAGGAGAAAATAGCCAAGGAGCTTGGGGTCTCTGCAGGAGGGGAGATGCTTGCTGCTGTTGAGGAGGCAAAGAAACAGGAGATACCTGTCCTGTTCATTGACAGGGATATTAGAGTGACAATGGACCTGCTCTCAAGGATGAGCTTGCTTGAGAAGCTCAGGATCTTTTTCAGTTTCACAGGAAAAGGCAGGATCACTCTTGATGACCTTAAAAAGCAGGAAGTCGTGGATTCTCTTGTGCTTGAACTAAAGAAAAGGCATCCCAAGATATACCGGGTGCTTATCGAAGAGAGGGATTTTATCATGGCCGAGAACCTGAAAAGGGCTGACTATGGAACGATCCTTGCTGTTGTCGGCGCCGGCCATATACCTGGGATGAAAAGGTTTTTATCGGTTCAAAGGAAAGAATAGGGCATGAAATGGAGATTTTCGTCTGTTGAACTAAAAGAGCTTGGGATATCCTGGATTATCCTTAGTATTATCTTTTCTTTCCCTCAGCTTATACAGGGCAGCCTTCTTGGGTTCATCTTGATAGTTCCGACCCTTGGGGTTGGCTTCATACTCCATGAGATAGGGCATAAGATCGTCGCGCAGGACTATGGGTTCTTTGCAGAGTACAGGATGGACTTGAACAACCTTATGCTTGCGTTTTTCCTTATTCTTGTGACCACAATGATGGGCACTCCTTTTGTCTTTGCAGCCCCTGGGGCTGTCATCATATATCCAATAAGTGCTTATGGCCGGACCGCTGGACGCGAGGAGAACGGACGCATAGGGATCGCAGGTCCTCTTGTGAACCTTGGGCTCTGCGGGTTCTTCCTTCTGCTTTCTTTTGTCTCTGGCTCCCCTTTCATAAATACCTTAGCGCATTTCGGTGTCTATATCAACGCCCTCCTGGCCATTTTCAACCTCCTGCCTTTCGGCCCCCTGGATGGGGCGAAGGTCATCAGATGGAGCAAGGGAGTATGGGGCTTTGCCATGCTACTCGCCATTTTCGCGATGTCTCTTGCATAAGGGATCTGACAAGGTCTTGCAGGTTAGTTTAGATGCGCAAGATATATACGAACAAAAGCCCATCCAGAATGCATGAGGATAGCCTTTCTTGTGGATGCCTTGAACGAAGCTGGGGGCACAGAGATAAGCTCAAGATATCTGATCAAAAGTCTTGAGAAGGGGCACGAGGTCAGAACGTTTCTGCTTCACAGCAAGAGCTTCAATGGAAAGATAGGCAGTGACACGCGCAGATACTGCTTATACATCAAAAAGGGATGGATCCCTTTCCTCAGCCCAAAGCAGACCCTGGGATATTTCAAGGACCTTGCGGAATTCAAACCTGAGATGGTTATTGTCACTATGACATCTATCCCATTCCAGATAAGCGCGGCATTTCTGACCAAATTGTACAATCACCTCTACAGCAGGCAATTGCCTGTTATCACCATATTCAGGTCCATGCCATGCAATCTTGGAGATCTGTATAAGGGAGCTCAGTTGATCGCGCGCAACGCTGCCTGCAATTTTACCAAGCTTGCAAAATTCAGCACTATGGTCATCACGAACTCTTATAGCCTGAGAGAGGCTGTCAGTAAAACCGCCAAGATAAAAGAGGATAAGATAGAGGTCGTATATCCCCCAGTAGAAACCAGCCTATTCAAACCAATTCCAAGGGAAGAAGCAAAAAAAAGAGTTGAACGGATCACAGGCATGCGACTGCAAAAGGACCAGAAAGTCGTGGTCTTCGCAGGCAGGTTGGCCAAGGAAAAGGGGCTCATAGAGTTCCTGAACACTGTCAAAGAGCTTGAAAAAAGAGTGAGCCTTAGGTTTCTTGTCTTGGGCACGATACAGAACAACAGGTACAAGTCAGAACTTAGGTCAAGGATGTCCTCCCTGGGCCTCTCCAAAAGTGTCGTGTTTGTCGGTGTGAGAAAGCTAGAAGACATGCCCTATTTCTACAATTGCGCGGACCTTGTCGTGCTTCCTTCCATCTGGAACGAGCCTTTTGGACGGACGCTGGCAGAGGCTATGGCCTGCGGCTCATTGGTCGCAGGAAGAAGGATAGGAGGGATACCAGAGGTTATCGGGAATTGCGGTTGGCTCCTCCCTGAGAAGCCTGAAGCGAAAAAAGAGGCCGATCTCATTGAAAAGATACTGTTCCTCCCCAAAACAGAGGCAGAAAAGATAGGCCGAAACGCAAGACAAAGGGTTGAATCACTATTCTCAGAAAAAGAGACATGCGCGAAGTTTGTTTCCTTGGTGGACAAGGCTGCTGGAGCCTATAAATAAGGAAATATTTGTTCTGAGAGAGTGTAAGTCATTTGTCCATCAGAAATCGATTACTCTTTGAATGGAGATCTTGCTTTTTTGTCTCCCCAAAAAGCTTTTAACTTACTCTATTTTGAGTATTAGCAGAAAAGAAACAAAAAAGATAGTCGTTCGGTTTAAGAGTATGGCCCCAGCGGAAATTAAGAGAACAAGATCAGGCATAGAAGGTTTGGATGAATTAATCGAGGGCGGATTTCCAAGCGGTACTTCTACCTTAGTCACTGGCAGGCCCGGTGCCGGCAAAACTATCATGGGCGCGGAATTCATTTATAGGGGAGCTACCAAGTACGATGAAAATGGACTGATCGTTCTGGTCGGTCAATCCCCTAAAAGATTTAAATTGGATGTTGCCAAGTTCGGGTGGGATTTCGACAAACTTGAGAAAAATGGAAAAGTAAGCATCATCACACAACCAATTTTAGAAACGGATTTTAATCCACAACTCGCTGATATAATTAGTTTAAGCGAAAAAATGAAGGTAAAAAGAGTTATGATAGACTCGTTCAGCATACTCTTTTCAATGTTCTCAAAAGACATTAACACAAGAAGGGAAATGATGACAACGATAGATGCCTTGTGTGCAGAGAATTGCACTTTATTTTTAACACTGGAGAAAATTGCAGAAGGTGTGCATTATCCAGAGGAATTCGCTACCGATTCTGTGATTACTCTGGACTTGGTAGACTTCAAACACAAAACCCTGAGAAAAATGAAAGTAACGAAAATGAGAAGAACAAAAACCAGCGGTGAAATCACTTTATATGATATTACCAATAAAGGGATCAAAGTATTCCCAAAACCAAGGCTTGAACAGATAAAAGAGACGCCAACTGGAAGGGTAAAGACAGGTATCAAGGGACTGGACGATATGTCCGGCGGGGGATTTCTCAGAGGTTCATCAAGCATCCTTACGGGCAGTGCCGGAACCGGAAAGACAAACCTAGGTCTTCAATTCCTGGTAAAAGGCGCGAAAGAAAAAGAGCCTGGAGTATTCGTTTCCTTTGAAGAAGCAACTCCCCAGTTGGATAAAACAGCAAAGTCATTTGGTTGGGACCTCCAGAAACTGGAAAAAGACGGATTAGTCAAACTGGTTTGTGACTATCCTGAAAACAAGTATGCCGAAGGGCACTTTCTAGGCATCTCAAAGGCTGTGGAAAGCATAAAAGCGAAAAGATTGGTTTTAGACAGCATATCCTCTATAAAGAACGTTTTTGACGAGACCACGTTCAAGGACTTCCTGAAAGGGCTGTTGTGCTACCTAAAAAAGAAGCAGGTAACGGTCATATTCACTGAACATGCTAGGAATTCCAGGACCTGTGGATTTTGCCCCGCCAGGGCATAAAGATTTTCGACAAATGTTAACACGCGGTCTGCACCCTCAGCATTTTGGGATTGAATTGTGATATTCAAAGAAATCGAAGGCGGACCATTTAATCC
>JAIVYC010000005.1:0-12465 GCA_048635645.1 Sulfurovum sp.
GCAAGACCGCAAGACCAGAAACCGCGCTCTCGGTCTGGGCGAGATTCCCTGGGGAGAGCAGTTCAATCGCAAGGAAGGCGATCCCAACGATGGTCCCGAAAAACCCATATACGATTCCGAGTACTTTTGCGGCAGAGAGCGCGTTTATACTTTTTATCCTTTTTTTCATCTTTCACTCAAGGGATATTTGTTTCAAGCTGTTTCCTTTTCTCATCGACCCAGGCTTGGATCTTTTCTATCTCTTCTTCCTTCAGGTGCCTGAACCTTTTCTGGGTTTTAAGATACTCTGAGACCGGTTTTATCTCTTTTGGCATGAATATGTTCCTGACATGATTATGTTCGATCTCAAATAACTCCCATAATCCTGTATCAACAGCTAATTTTCCGATATCAATGGTCTTTGATGAGGCAAATCCCCAGCCGACCGGGCATGGCGCATGGACCTGCAGATAGGATGGCTGAAGTTCAAGGGCCTTTTTGACCTTGTTTTTCAGATCAGGAAGATAAGCTATAGAGGCCGTAGCCACATAGGGGATATGATGCGCAGCAGCGATCGCGGCAACATCCTTCTTGAATGTCTCATTGCCTATGCTCATCTTGCCTGGCGGGCTTGTGGTAGTGCTGGCACCGTATGGGGTCCCGCTTGAGCGCTGGACGCCAGTGTTCATGTAAGCCTCATTGTCATAGCATATGACCGTTATCTTATGCTTTCTCTCAAGAGCTCCTGACATGCACTGGAGCCCGATGTCAAGTATGCCGCCGTCCCCTCCAAGAGCGATCACCTTTGTCTTTGTATTTCCACAGGATTTGAGAGCAGACTCTATCCCGCTCGCTACCGCGGCAGCGTTCTCAAAAAGGCAGTGTATCCAAGGCACCTTCCATGAAGTCTCAGGGTAAGGCGTGGTGGTGACCTCAAGACAGCCGGTCGCATTCGCAATGATAATATCTTTCCCGGTAGCTTCAAGAATGTTCCTTATCGCGATCGCAGGCCCGCAACCCGAACAGGTCCTATGACCAGGAGCAAACAAGCTCACATCCACCACTCCACAGGCTTTCCTTTACCAGAGCGCACCTTTTCGACCATCCTGCAGATATCCTGGACAGTAACATCCTTTCCTCCAAGCCCTGCGACAAGATCATATACTTCCGGCCTGTCGCTTGAATCATAGAACAGGCTCTTTAGCTCAGATGCAACAACCCCGCTACCAAGGCCTATGCTGACATCCTTCTCAATGATTATAAGTCTCTCTATATTGTTCACAGCATCCAGGAGTTCTTTCGCAGGCAGAGGCCTCAAGCACTTGAGCTTTATCAAAGAGGTTTTTTCCTGCTCAGCAGCGATCCTTGCGTTGCCGGTCAGCGAGCCAAGGGTCAGGATGCAATCTGTCCCGCCCTCGACCTTCTCGATCAAAGGGTAAGACCTTCCAAATTCCTTGTTGAACCTTTTGTCCTCTTTCACCAGGACCTTCTTGGATGCCTGTATCGCATCCTCCTGCTGCCGCCTGAGCTGCATGTAGTACTCAGGATATGCGAATGGTCCCTGTGTGATGGGTCTTTCACTGTCAAGATAAGCATGCTCAGGTCTGTACTCGCCAACGAACGACCGTATCCTCTCTTTGGAAGGGATATCCACTGGTTCAACAGTATGGGTGAGATAGAAACCGTCAATGCATACCATTGAAGGCAAAAGCACATCTTTGTTCTCAGAGACGCAGAAGGCCTGCACCACAGTATCAAAGGCCTCCTGATTTGTTTCACAATACAACTGGAGCCAGCCAACATCCCGTTGGGATATTGAATCCTGCAGGTCGTTCCAAATATTGATCGGAGCAGAAAGCGCCCTGTTGGTGACCGCCATGACGATCGGAAGCCTCATACCGCTCGCAGCGAACAAGGCTTCATGCATGAGAGCCAGGCCCTGGGAGGCTGTTGCTGTGAAGCTCCTCACACCGGTCGCCGACGCCCCTATTACACAGCTTATCGCGCCGAACTCAGATTCAACCCTGATATACTCTGAATCAAGCTCACCTGAAGCGACCATCTGAGCCAGGGCCTCTGTGATATGTGTCTGCGGAGTTATAGGGTATGCAGCAATGACATTAGGGCGCGATCCTTTCACAGCCTCTGCCACAGCCCTGGAGCCGGTGATGATCCTTTTCATCTCAATCTTCTCAGGTTGCTTTGCTTAAGATCTGATATCAGTTTCTCAACAGATGTTATCTGGTCCTCGATATTGTCCATCACGCCCTCAAGCTTCTCCTTGTTCTCAGGCGTGTTCTCTATCCTGCTGGATATCTCCTGTTTCCTTATCTTAAGCTTCTTTACATACCTTACCAGGTCCACGGTCTTATTTTCAGGACACATATTACCTTTTTTCGATCTCCATCTTGATGGCCTTGAATGGGCAGCTATTCGCGCAGATCCCGCAACCCTTGCAATAGTCATAATCTATCTTTATCTTTTTGTTTTTCATCGTGATACATCCCTCAGGACAGAAAGGCACACATATCCCGCAACCCTTGCAATCTCCGACAATGGGTTTCTCTGTCCTCCAGGAGCCTGTCTTTGTTCTTGCGCTAGAACCCACGTCATAGATTATGCCAGCGATGTTCACCTTTTTATCTTTCATTTGACATCCTCATAAGCCTTTGCGACCGCAGAAAGGTTCTTCTCAGCGAGCTCCCCCTTGCTTGCGAACTGCTCTGAGATCGCCTTTTTAATGGACTCTATTGAAATAAGCTTGCTGACCCTTGAGAAAGCACCCAGCATCACGGTGTTGACGATCGGCATCTTGAGCGTCTCAAGCGCTATAGAGCTGGCGTCAATGCAATGCACGTTCTTCCTCTGGATATCCTTTGTGGTATTGATGATAACGATCCCATTTTTTTTCAGACCCTCAAAGACATCCACCACATCCAGGAGCGTTGAGTCAAGGACCATGACATAATCCGGCTCGTAAACGTTCTGCCTTATCCTGATGAATGATCCATCGATCCGGCAGAATGCCTGGACCGGCGCCCCTCTCCTTTCGACCCCAAAGAAGGGAAATGCCTGGGAGTATTTGCCATCATAAAAGGCGGCTTTTGCCAACAGCTCGGCTGCAGTGACAGCACCCTGACCGCCTCTCCCGTGTATCCTGATCTCATGCATACCATAAGGGGTGCCCTGTAATCAATAAAAATCTTTCTGTGCACGGCTTAGAGGCTTGAAAGAAGTTATTTAAAACAAATCCACTCTAGAATATGCTTATGAAAGCAGTAATTCTTGCGGCAGGCAAGGGAAAGCGCATGGAGCCACTGACACTGACCAGGCCCAAACCACTTTTCCCGATAGCAGGCAAGCCCCTGATAGACTGGATAGTGCAGGAGATCAGGGATTTAGGGGTTAGTGAGATACTCATTGTCACGAACGAGTCAGACGGCAAGATAAAGGAACACTTCAAGTCAGACAAGGGAATAGGCTTCGTGCACCAGGAAGAGCAGCTTGGGACCGCGCACGCATTGTCAATGATAAAGGGCATGACAGACTCTGCCCTGGTCATAAACGGCGACAACCTCCCGAGAGCAAGCGACCTGAAAAAACTCCTCAAGTTCCATAAAGAGAAGGGCTCTGCATGCACCCTAAGTGTGCGGGAGGAAAAGGATGTCTCTCATCTTTCTTCAGTGGTCTTTGACAAGCAGGGAAAGGTCAATGAGATAATAGAAAAGCCAAAAGACCCGCCATCGAATTTCGCAAGCCTTGGCGTCTATGTGTTTGAAAGAGAAGCCCTGGAAGAGATGGGAAAGCTTGAAAGATCAGAGAGAGGCGAGTATGAGATACCCGATGCGATCCAGAACCTGATATCCAGGAACAGGCCGGTATACGCGTGCGAGATCATCCATTGGGAACATGTGACCCACCCGCATGACCTTCTTGAAGCAAATGAACGCATGATGCAGGAGATCAAACCAGAGATCATTGGAAGAGTGGAGAAAGGAGCGACACTAATGGGGAAAGTGCATGTGGATGAGGGCACGCTGGTACGCTCCGGCTCATACATCATAGGCCCGGTGGTGATAGGGAAGAACTGCACTATAGGGCCGAACTGTTTCATACGGCCGGCCACAATGATAGGTGATAACTGTCACATAGGCCAGGCAGTTGAGATAAAGAACTCAATAATACTTGATTCAACCAACATAAACCACCTGAGCTATGTAGGCGACAGCATCATAGGCTCAAATGTCAACATAGGCGCAGGGACAATATGCGCCAATCTAAGATTTGACAATAGAACGGTCCCGATGAAGGTCAAGGGAAAGACCGTTGACACAGGCAGAAGAAAACTAGGCGCGATAATATGCGACAACTGCCAGACAGGCATACATTCAGTGATAAACCCTGGAAAGAAGATAGGTCCGAACTCATTCATAGGGCCCGGGACGGTCGTCACAGAGGACATAGATGCAAATATCCTCTACTACACAAAACAGGACATCCACAAAAAGAAAAGGAAACCATAATGTTCATCGCGATAGAAGGAATAGACGGCTCTGGCAAGACCACCCAGTCAAAACTGCTCGCGCGATCGCTGAAAAAGCAAGGCCATGATGTTCTCAGGACGAGAGAGCCGACCCAGGATAACATAGGAGTTCTTATAAGAGACATACTCAAGAGCCATGCAGAGGTAGACCCGAAGGCGCTTACCTATCTTTTCCTTGCAGACAGGATAGAGCATGCAAAAGAGATACAACAAGCGATAGAAGAGGGAAGGATAGTCATATGCGACAGGTACATGCTTTCGACCCTTGCATACCAGTCGGCCCAGGGGCTTGACCTGAACTGGCTGAAAGACCTGCACAAAGACATACTCAAGCCTGACCTGACCTTCCTATTGGACGTTGACCCCAAGATATCAATGGAAAGACTGCGCTCTGAAGAGAAGTTCGAGAAGGCAGAGTTCCAGGAAAGAGCAAGGCAGGCGTACCTCTCACTTGCAAACGAATACGAGAGCATCTATATATTGCACACAAGCGACCCAAGAATGCAGACCCATAGAAAGATGATAGAACTGCTTTCAGGAAAGCTTCCGAAGAAACGAATTACAGAAACAGAGAAGAGATCCCACTGATCAGATGTTCACGGTAAAATCTTCCTTGACCGTGTTCAAGACAAGATAGGTGTTCGTTCTTTCCATATATTTAATTGTCAGCAGGTCTTTTATGAACTCGTTCATCTTGCCCCTTGATCTGAACTTGCATATGATAATAGCATCATACTCACCCGTGATGTCATAGACAGCTAGCACTTCAGGCATCTTGGAGATCTCAGCCTCAACCTCTTGGATCTTGCCGTTGCTTATCCTAAG
Organism: Sulfurovum sp.; assembly: GCA_048635645.1. Classification (GTDB taxonomy): domain Archaea; phylum Undinarchaeota; class CAZHTU01; order CAZHTU01; family JAIVYC01; genus JAIVYC01. The sequence continues at coordinate 5,348 of JAIVYC010000005.1, forward strand.
ACATATGATAGAAGTGATATCATATCCCAGGCGTTCATAGTCGACCATCGCCTTAAAGCCCTTGATCACCCCTGCCTTTTTAAGCTTCTCAAGTCTGTTAAATACAGTGCCCTCTGATACCTTTAGCTTTTTCGCGATCTCCTTAAAGGGCATCCTGGCATTGCTCTGAACCAGCCGGATGATATCATAATCTTTGTTGTCAAGTATCAGTTTTGCCATGATGCTAATCTATACTGAACAAACTTATATAAATCTAACCATTTTTCTTGAATTCTCTTAAATTTTCTTTGAAATTTTACTTTTTATTCATTCTAGGTCAATCTATTTAATTGAGAGCGTCCTTTTTTCCCCTGGGGTGGTTTGAGTTGAATCTTACTGAGAAACAAGAGACCTTAATTGAGAACGCGAAAGCAAAGGATGTCAAGTTCATAAACCTGCAGTTCACAGACCTGCCAGGCAATGTGAAGAGCGTGACAATACCAATAGACCAGCTTGAGGAATCCCTTGAACATGGGACATGGTTTGACGGCTCTTCAATAGAAGGCTTCACAAGAATATGCGAGAGTGACATGCTGCTCATGCCAGACCCAGGCACGTTCGTAATGATCCCGTGGAGACCAAAGGAAAAGGCAGTCGCAAGAATGATCTGCGATGTCTACACACCAGACCATAGGCCATTTGAGGGAGACCCCAGATACATACTCAAGAGGACGCTCGAAAAAGCCAAAGACATGGGATACATCTACAACACAGGCTCGGAACTTGAGTTCTTTCTTTTCAAATCAGATAACGGGAGCATCAAACCAGTACCTCATGACACAGGAGGATATTTTGATTTTTCCCCAAAGGACCTTGCGACAGATGTGAGACGGGATATAGTGCTTGCTCTGGAAGAGATGGGGATAAAAGTGGAGATGAGCCACCATGAAGTAGGGCCTGGGCAGCATGAGATAGACTTTAGGTACTCAGACGCGCTCACGACCGCTGACAGTGTCCTGGCCCTGAAGACGACCGTAAAGGCAATAGCAAGTTCCCATGACCTATATGCCACGTTCATGCCAAAGCCAATATTCGGAGAGAACGGCTCAGGCATGCACACCCACCAGAGCTTTTTTGACCTGGATGGCAAGAATGCCTTTTTTGATGCTGACGACAAATACAAGCTCTCAGAGATCGCATACTCGTTCATCGCAGGCCAGCTCAAACGAGTAAGAGAGATGATGGGAGTGCTTGCCCCTACTGTCAACTCATACAAGAGGCTTGTCTCAGGATATGAGGCGCCGGTATACATCTGCTGGGGACAGAAGAACAGGTCTGCCCTGATGAGGATACCAAGATATTCAAAGGGAAGAGACCAGTCTGTCAGAGCCGAGCTGAGATGCCCTGACCCAAGCTGCAATCCATACCTGGCGTTCTCACTTATGCTTGCCGCAGGTCTGGAAGGAATAAAGGGCAAGGAAACCCCTCCAGACCCTGTCGAAGAGGATGTCTACGAATTCGACGATGCCAAGCTCTCGCGATTATACATCAATGCTCTGCCTGAAAGTTTGGATGAGGCCATAGACGAAATGAAGAAGAGCAGGCTCGTAAAAGAGACCCTTGGAGAGTATGCATTAGAGAAATATCTTGTCTCAAAAAGGGCTGAATGGGATGAATACAAGGTGCAGGTGACCTCATGGGAACAAAAGAAGTACTATCACAACCTCTGAATGGACAGTGATCTCTGAGAAGAGCAATGCTTTCTGAGAAGACCTTTCACAGGTCTGCTTTCTTACCATTCATAGGTCAGCCTTCTCAAGCACCCTTGCAACCCCTGAACCGTACTGGACAGCCTTTTTTTTCTGTTCACAGATCTCCCTGTCAAGACCCAGGAGGGATGCGACCTCTCTTAAGATGATCTTTCTTTCTACCCTATCTGTCTTGAATTCCAGGGGAAGCTTTTTTGCAAGAGCAGATACTCTTTGCTCAAGGAAAGGGCTTGCCAAGCGCATGCCCGCCGCCTTTGCAATGGAAGAATCCCTTTTCCAGCCGCCGCTCCCAAGGGCAAGGAAGTCCTTTTCAAGCTCAAGACCGAGCTTTTCCTTGTCCATTTTAAGGTATCTTGCATAACCTGCGAAAAGTTCATCAGCTCCCTGCCCGCAGAGAATGGACTCAAAGCCATCCCTTGCAGCGGCAAGGCATGAAGCATATAAAGGAATCGCGATGCCGATGTTCATCCGGTCGTTCAAGCCAGTGATCCGTTCGACCTTAGGGATGAGCTCAATGATATCTGCCTTGGACAATTCAACCTTTCTCAATTCCAGGCCGAGCAACTCTGCATTCTTTTCAGCATTCACAAGATCATAGGACCCCGGAAGCCCGGCACAATAGCCGGTCAGTCTCACTTTTTTTAATGCAATGGCTGCTACGATGGAGCTGTCCAGACCCCCTGAGTATGAGATGGCCGTGGGTCTTTCCAACTCATCCTGCAGAGCGGTCTCAAGAAGTTTCAACAATCCCAGCGCAGAGTCATTTAGGTTCATAGTTCAGCCATTGGGATCGGTTCTCTCTTGTGCTGGCTGTTCCTAATATTATCTATCACTTTTTCCGCGGTCTCCTTGTTCACACCAGCGGCAGATGCCGCCTTTGCTGCAGGCATGTTCTTCTCAAGGTGCGCATATAATAGCAGGTCAAGCTTGTCATAAGAGAGCCCAAGCTCATCCTCGTCCCTCTGCCCGGGCCAGAGTCCGGCTGAAGGGCTTTTAGCCAATATCCCATCACTTATCCCAACATACTTTGCAAGCGAGCGCACCTGCGTCTTGTATAGGTTCCCTATCGGCAAGAGGTCGCATCCACCATCACCATATTTCGTGAAATACCCTTGCATTAGCTCGGACCTATTGCCTGTGCCGATCACAAGCCGGTTCATGGAATTGGCCTCCTTGTACAAGAGCGTCATGCGTATCCTTGCCTGTATATTGCCCTTTGCAAGCTTTGTGGCAAAGAGCCCCTCAGGCATCTGGGCAAGGAAAGAATCAAGGATAGGCTGGATGCTGATCTCTTTTACCATGATCCCAAGCTGAGAAGCGACCCCTTTTGCATCAGAAATGTCTGCGTCGGAAGTGAACTCAGAAGGCATCACAAGACCGCGAACTTTTTCAGTTCCAAGCGCTTCAACGCACAATTTCGTGCACAAGGATGAATCAAGCCCGCCGCTCAGGCCAAGAACGACGCCTTCATGAGAGCGCGTTTTTCTCTTAATGAAATTGCATATACTCCTCTTTACCATGCTATGGTTTATTTCCAGAACAGACTCATCCATCATTGACTAAGACACCTCTAAAAGCTATATAACCACATAGGTTAATAAAGTTTTTTGGTATGCATGAAGAAATTTGAAGAATTCCTAAAAGACTCATATGGAAAAGTGACCGATGAGTCAGTGAAGCTTGGCAAAGCAAAACTGGACAAGATATATGATATGGAGGTCTCTCTTCCACTTGCCATGCTTAACAGGCACGGCCTGATAGCAGGCACAACAGGAACAGGAAAATCCAGGGCAGCCCAGCTGATCGCAGAGCAATTATCAGACAAGGGAGTGCCTGTGATATTCAGCGATGTCAAAGGAGATGTCAGCAATTTCACAAACAAGGGTGACAAGGAAAAGGTAAAGCAAAGGCTTGATGAACTGAAAAAGGAATACTCCCCTGAAAAATATCCATGCACCTACTGGAGCATATCAGACAAGTTCATACCTTTTAAAGTGAAACTTAGGGAGACAGACCCTGTATTCCTCTCAAAGCTTATGGCCCTGAACATGACCCAAGAAAGTCATCTGAATATCCTGTTCATACAAGCCAGAGAACAAAATTTCAGGCTTGCAGACCTATCAGACCTTGAAACGCTCGTAGAATACGCAAAGGCGAACAAGCTTGCCGGGCTTGATGCAAGGTCCCTTGACGTGATACAGAGAAAGATAATAGAGCTGAAGGCAAGCGGCTTTGACCGTCTTTTTGGAAACAACCCGATAAAGATCAGCGATCTCTTAGGAAGGATCTATGGCAAAGGATTGATAAGTGTCTTTAATCTCTCGGATATAAGAGAAAGCCCAAGGGTCTTTACGGTCGCAATGGCGTTCCTTCTTCACAGGCTGTTCAGGGAGCTTGAGGACATAGGAGACCAGGAGAAGCCAAGGATAGCGGTCTTTTTTGACGAGGCGCATTATCTTTTCAAGAACTCTAACCGGACACTGATAGAGCTTATCGCAACTATCCTGAGGCAGATACGCACAAAAGGGGTCTCTGTCTTTTTTGTCACGCAACAGCCGCAGGACATACCAGAGGAAGTGCTTGGAATGCTTGGCTTTAAGATACAGTTCGCACTCAGGGCGTTCACAAAAAGGGACTCAGATAACATAAGATACCTTGTGAAAGGATTTCCGACCTCGGACTTCTATAAGCTGGAGAACGAGCTGAAGAAGCTTGAGGTCGGGGAAGCCATGATAGCGGCCCTTGATAATAAAGGAAGGCTCCTCCCTCCTGTCAAGACAGTGCTCTATCCCCCAAGAAGCTCGATGGAGCAGATAGACACCGCTCAGATATCCGCGGTTGTAAGAAAGACGCCATTATACAGGAAATATTCCAAAAACAAGTAGCCTTTGATCTGGCAGGAAATACTTCCTAAATAGATGATTCATGCTCTTGTGAAGACCCCTGAGATCATCCGACGCGTATACTCGACCCCTCTGTACACTCTCTTGAAAGATGAGCCTTTAAGCTCAATGGTCTTGAAGCCACTGAAAAGCCTTTTTACTTCCTGAAGGGTGAAGTAATGATACACTATCCCATTACCCCTCCTAAAAGTGTTCTTCTCTATCCTCTCTCCTTTTCCAAAACGCATATCCCCAATAGAGAAGTCCTCAAAGAAGACAAACCTATTTTTTTTCAAGAGTTTGCCAATGTTCTCGACCGCCTTTTCCCTGTCCTCAGACTTCAGGGCGCCAAGAACATATCTGCACACTATTCCATCGAACTTTTTCCTTGACCTGAAATCATAGATGTCACCATGAATAAGCTCGGCGTTACAGTCTCCCAAAGATGCTATCGCGCTCTTGGAAATGTCAAGCCCTGTGACCTCATAACCCGCATGAACAAGGGGCCTTAAGCTCTTCCCATTCCCGCATCCAACCTCAAGGACCCTTCCTTTCTCAAGATACTTTCCAATGTCAAGCTTGCTTTCGCCCCGCCAGATGCTTCCGTGTCTCTTATATTCCGTTTCCCATCTGTTGAGATACCGCCTCATTCTTCAAGGATCCTTTTCATTCTCAATGAATCCTCATCAAGCAAAGGACTCTCACTGATGACCGTGCAGGGATATTTCCTGCTCTTAAGAAAAGGCGCAAGCAATGAAAAGTCAGGCTCTCCCTCTTCAATAGGCACATGATACTTTTCGCCGGAAGGGCCATAGACAATGCCAGTGAAATGCGCGTGCAGGAATTTGCTGAAGATGCGTTCGTATTCGTCGAAGAGCTCTTGGATGCTCTCTCTGCTATCAAGCCTTCTGCCTCTTGCATGAATATGCGCGAAATCAAGCACAGGCACGATGCCCTTCCCGCACACTATTCTGATCTCCTCAAGGGTCCCGAAGGAGCTCTTTTTTCCCATGGTCTCAACACCGAGCATAACATTCTCAGGGCATTTCTCCCTGACATCTATGAGGTTTTCCTTGATGGTCTTAGCGGCTTCATGCCCAGTTTTCCCTGAGTAGAACCCAGCATGAAAGACAACTATCCCTGCCCCTGCAGCCTCAGCTATTTCCGCGCTTTTTAAGAGCCTTTTCTTGCTTTCCTCGACCACCCCCTCCTTCTCTGAGTTCAGGTTGATGAAATATGGGGCATGCACAGAGAGCCTGATGCCCTCCTCTTTCGCGGTCTCCCCTGCCTTTTTCGCAAGCTCAAGGCCTATATTGACCCCATGCCCGAACTGCAGCTCAAGCGCTGAAAGCCCAAGTTCTGAAACCCTTTTTATCCCTCTAACGATGCCTTTCCCCTTTGCCGAGAGTGGGATCCCGGCAGGTCCAAGATATATCATCCTATTCAAGAGAAGACTTCTAAAGGTACATTTATATCCTTTTGCTCCTTTTGAACTGTTATGTTTGAACTGACGAGAGAGAATTTTGAATCAGAAGTGATTAGGTCTGAAAAGCCGGTGGTCGTTGACTTCTGGGCGCCATGGTGCGCACCCTGCATGACAATGGGGCCTGTATTTGAAGAGCTTGCGAACGAGGTCCAAGCGGTCAAGTTCGCAAAGGTGAACATAGACGGCAACCCAGAACTCGCAACAGACTACAGTGTAATGAGCATACCCACGATACTGTTCTTCAAAGACTCAATGAACCTCGGAAACCTTGTTGGTGCAGTGCCAAAGCAGCAGTTACAGGACAAAATAAGAGAACTCTTCTGAGCGAAACTGTTTAAAAGAAGGGCTTTTTTTCAATTCTATGGCAGCGGCTTTAGACAGGCAAACCTTTTTGTCTGCGTCTTTAGCTTTCCTGTTGTTTTCTTATCAAGGTTTATGTGGCCTAATTGACCGGCAGCGCTTTCGTAACTCATATATACCTCACTTTATAATCGGCCTATAAGCCAAGTTTCTGATATATTTTTGGAGCTCGTTTAACATTACAAGGGTTAAAATCAAAAGCCGCCCCTACTCCACAAAACCATACAGCTTTAATTTTTTTTTTATATTGTTTTGAATAATCCTTCCATTTCCAATCACCATTTTTTTTATCCAATCTTACAATTCCTATTCCGTCAATAGTAATGGGTTTTTGAATAATATTTTTTTTAAAATTTTTATCATCACTTTTAAATTCACATAAAAATTTATTATCTTTTTTTTCTTCTATCCGGGCATATTTATATGCTGCAATCTGCATAGCATACCCATCATAAAATCCGCTGCTGGTTTTAAAATCAATTAAATATATTTTTTCGTTTTTTAATTTTACTACCGCATCAAGTGTGCCAGTATATCCAAATTCCTCACAATAAACAGTTTGTTCACTTTCAATCCATTTATCAACATTATTTTTCTCCCAATTAAGAAAAGCATGATAAGCATTCTTTACTTCAATGTTAT
>JAIVYC010000006.1:0-11738 GCA_048635645.1 Sulfurovum sp.
AGAGAAAATAGCGATCGTCCTATCTGAATTGGGGGTTGAAAGAGCAATGGTAGTCCATTCAAAAGGAGCTGATGAAATAACCCTTCTTGGAGAGACAAAGGTGTCTGAATTGAACAAAGGGCAGATAGAGACATACACCCTTGAGCCTGAAGACCTCAATTATCGGAGGACGACCTTCTCCTCCCTGCAGGCCGCGAACATGGAGCAGAACAAAAAAATAGCATACTCTGTTCTGAAAGGAGAAGCTTCCCCTCGAAAGGATACAGTAGCCATCAATACAGCAGCGGTCATTTACCTCTCAGGAAAAAGAAGCCTGCAGGAATCAAATGAGATCGCAAGAAATATCCTTGACTCAGGAGATGCCTTGAGGAAACTTGAGCAACTCAGGGGGAAAGATGCTGCTGACTAAGTTCACATATCCAAGGATCCTGCAAACAGGCACATATAAAGGAAAGACAAGAAGCCTGAAAAAAAGCATACTCGCCCAGGAAAAGAACGCAATAATCTCAGAGATAAAACCAGCATCACCAAGCCAGGGTCTGCTTAATACCAGATCTGCAAGGGAGCTTGCCATTGAAATGCAAGAAGCAGGGGCATGCGCGATATCTGTTCTTACAGAACCAAGATATTTCAAGGGCTCTCTTGGGAATCTCCTTCAGGCAAAAGAGTCCTGCATTCTCCCTGTGATCCGCAAGGACTTCATCACAGGCAAACTCCAGATAGATGAGGCCAAATGCTTTGGCGCTGACGCGGTGCTTCTTATAGCAGAACTCCTTAAAGACAGGACAGAAGAGTTCGTTGAGCATTCCCATCAGCTTGGCCTGGAAACAATAGTCGAGACGCACTCAGAGGCTCATCTGCAATACGCGCTCTCAAGCGGAACAGACCTGATAGGAGTAAACAACCGCGATCTTGAAACACTTGAAATAGATATTGGAACAACAGAAAGGCTTGCAAGGAGGATAGATAGGATCCCACTAATAAGTGAGAGTGGGGTGTCCTCTACAAGGGATATCCGGATATTGAAAGAACATGCTGATGCATTCCTGATAGGGACCATGATAATGAAAACCGCAAATATTGGAAGGACAATAAGTGAGCTAAGATGCGCGTAAAGATATGCGGAGTAAAAGACATCCAGACAATAGAGGCATCAGCAAGAGCAGGTGCAGATTATCTTGGTTTTGTGGTCGATGTAGAGACATCCAGAAGAAGCCTTGATCCTGAGCAGGCAAAAGCTTTGATATCGAGCGTTCCGGAACCCATGATACCAGTAGCCGTTATAGTACCAAAGACCCAGGCACAGGCGAAACAATATGCAAAAAAACTTGGATGCATGCTCCAGATACACGGGCTTCCAGCACTTCCAAAGATGGATGTTCCAGTGATACGCGCCTTTAATTGCAATACAAGACCTCTTTTATCAGGAGAAGAGCATGCAGTTCTTTTTGATTCTGCAACACCCGGTTCCGGGATAGAGAATGATTTCTCACTTGCAGGAAGGATATGTCAAAGTCTTGAAAAGCCGATGCTCCTTGCAGGAGGACTTGACCAGGAAAATGTCGAGAGAGCAATAAAAGAGGCAAGACCTTTTGCAGTCGATGTCTCAACAGGAATTGAAACAGATGGAAGAAAAGACCCAAAGAAGATAAAAGAGTTCATAAGGAGGGCAAAGAATGCAGGGCGCAAAATTCGGTGAATATGGGGGAAGATTCGTTCCTGAACTGCTTATGCCAGCTCTTGACCAGCTTGAAACAGCTTTCAGACAGGCAGAGCAGGATGATGAGTTCAAATATGAGCTGGGGCAGATACTTGAGGAATTCGCAGGAAGACCGACCCCGTTATACCATGCAAAAAAACTCAGCAAACTTGCAGGATGCAAGATATACCTGAAAAGAGAGGACCTTCTTCATACAGGAGCCCATAAGATAAACAATGCACTTGGGCAGGCCCTTCTTGCCAAGAGGATGGGAAAAAAGAGGATGATAGCAGAAACAGGGGCAGGACAGCATGGGGTTGCAACAGCCACAGCAGCCGCATGCCTTGGGTTTGAATGCCTGATATACATGGGAGAGGAAGACATCAAAAGACAGGCACCGAATGTCAGGAAGATGCAGGTTCTTGGAGCAAAGATATCCTCTGTAACCATGGGCTCAAAAACACTGAAAGACGCTGTCAATCAGGCGATAAGGGACTGGATATCACACACAGAGGACACATATTATCTTTTAGGCTCAGCCCTTGGCCCGCACCCATACCCGCAGATAGTCAGATATTTCCAGAGGATAATAGGCCAGGAGACAAGAAGGCAGATACTTGCAAAAGAAGAAAGACTGCCAACCCACCTCATAGCCTGCGTAGGAGGTGGGAGCAATGCAATAGGCCTGTTCGCAGATTTCCTTGACACGACCGTGAAAATGATAGGGGTTGAGGCAGGGGGAAAAGGCATTGAAACAGGAAAACACGCGGCAAGGTTCTCAGGAGGAAGAATAGGGGTGTTGCATGGATTCAAAAGCTATGTTCTTCAGGACAAAGACGGGCAAATACTCCCGACACACAGTATCTCAGCAGGGCTTGACTATCCAGCAATAGGGCCTGAGCATGCGTATCTTAAGGATATCAAAAGAGTGCAATATACGACGATCAATGATACTGAAGCCCTTGAAGCCTTTCATCTTCTATCAAAAGAGGAGGGAATAATCCCTGCACTTGAAAGCTCGCATGCAATAGCATATGCTTTGAAAGCCGGGTTTGATGAACAGGATCTTCTTGTCATAAATCTATCCGGCAGAGGAGATAAGGATATGGATATAGTGATGGAAAATGAGGATAAAAGAGAGATTTGAACAGCTGGGGAAAAGGAAACAGATCGCATATATGCCATACCTGTGCCTGGGAGACCCGGATCAGGAAACAAGCATCAGGTTTGCAAGAGAGCTTTGCAATACTGCTGACCTCCTGGAAGTAGGCTTTCCATTCTCAGACCCGATAGCAGACGGCCCGACCCTTCACATGGCAGCGACAAGAGCTCTCAAAGCAGGAGCCACAACAGGCAGATGCTTCCAACTAATCAAAGAGATAAGAAGACACACCCAGATACCGATCATTGCAATGGTCTATTACAATCTTGTGTTCGCTCAAGGAATACCGGAATTCCTCAAAAAACTGAGTTCAAGCGGAGCGAATGGAATAATAGTGCCTGACCTGCCTATCCAGGATGCAGGCGAGCTGAGATGCATTGCGGAAGACGAGGGAATCGATACCATATTCATAGCAACACCAAGCACAAGACCAGAGCGTCTAAAAGAGATACTCAGGGCAACCAGAGGATTCCTCTATCTCCTGGCATCAGAGGGAACGACAGGTGCAAGAGAGAACTTTGATGTGAGGATCGTTGAGACCATAAAGACAATAAAGAGCATCTCCAACATCCCGATCGCTGCAGGTTTTGGGATCTCAAATGGAGCGCAGGCAGCAAACCTGCGAAATGCAGGGGTTGATGGGATAATCATAGGAAGCAGGATCGCGGATATCTACGCAAGCCAGCTTCCAGATAAGGAGAAAGCAATTAAAGGAATAGCAGAGTTCTCAAGAGAAATGAAGAGAGCGATCACTGGAGTTCTTTGAAGCGTCCAAAAGACCTATCATATGAACTTTCAACCTCATCAGGGAAAAAGCATGCAGGAAGCTCCCTGCGTTCCCGGTGATATCTGACGCATTCGCAGCACTTCCCTTTTCTTGAACATGGCTCGTAGGTGCAGTTGCACTCTTCCCTGTTCTTTTCTATGTCGCATTCCATACGATCACTTACTATTGATTTGGATTCTCAGGGATTATGATCCAGGCGATGATATAAGCGGGGATGCTGGCTCCGTATCCAAACGTGAGAAGGACCCAGGCAAGCCGGATCAATGTAGGGTCGACACTGAAGTACTCTGCGATTCCTCCGCAGACACCTGCGATAAGCCGGTCTTTTTTTGAGCGATACAATCGCTTTATCTTTTTTGCCATTTACTCCTTCCTGACTATCCTATACCCTTTGAGGACATCAAGGCTCATCTTTTTCCCGCACTTAGGACAGTCAAGGGAATCCCTCATTTCAGTGGAGAAACCGCAGGAGCATTTGGCTGTAGGTCTGATCATACTGACCGATATATTGGCCTCTGGGAACCTCTTGCGAAGCATCTCTTCAAGTTCGCCTCTTGAGTGCTCGCTGTCGTGTAATGAGAGGGCGCTAACATCAAGCTCCAGATGCGCAAATCGTTCCTCTTTTAGTTCATCGATTATTTCAGCTGCGATTGAGATCTCATGCATGATATACAAGAATTAACTGTTTCTCGCTTAAAAGTCTTTTCATCTGCCTTTTCAGCTGCATCCGCCGCTTGAAGCGGTAGTTTGTGAGGGAATGTTCTCTTCGCATTCTGGCGGGGCGGTCTCAAACGCAGCGCAAAGAGCCGCCTTATATCCATTTGTTGTCCTTTGCCCATTATACGCTTCCCCATCTATGAAAACAGTAGGAGAACCTGAAACCCTGAGTATCTCTCTTAGCCTTACTTCTTCTGTCGCGAGAGCATCGCCCTCATCTTTTTCACATGTCTTTATCTTCTCAATGTCCAATCCAAGCTTGTCTGCCACGCCTTCCCAGCAGGAGTCAGCATTCTGGTAGTTGCATTCCTCATTGATGGCCATGGCAAACTCAAACCACTTGCCAGTCCCCATGTATTTGTCAACGCATAACTCTCTGATGCCCAGGTTCAGTTCCTGCGGACCATGCAGAGAGGAGAAACTACCCACTTGGCCTGCGAATACATATCTTGGATTGAAATCAGCTTTTTCCTTGAGCAGTTGGTAGACAGGTTCAATGGCCTCTTCAGCAAGGTCTCCATATGGGCAGAAGCTCATGAGAAAGAAGTCTATTTGCGGCCTGTTGTCACCTAAGTTCACTCCTATAGACTCGTAATGCGCGGCTCTTGCTTCCTCATTGACAAAATGCGACGCGCCTGTCACGCTGTCAAGAAGCTTGTAGGCATCGCCTTTTTTCTCAAAAGCGCCTTGCAGGTTCGGGTTTGCCTTCCAGGAAGCGGTCTCTTCCAGTTCTTTCCCAAAGAGATATGCCGGGACCACACTGATCCCAAGCTCCTTTATCATGGCTTTTCCTTCAGAGGAGGATGTGTCGATCTCCTCTATAACAACGCCTGGGAAGAGCTGTCTTGTGATCTCAAGAAGCTCAGCAGTGTCGCATGAGCTGCAATCCTTGTCATTAAGAACTATCAGGTTGACTTTTACGGGCTCAAGACCCTTACATGCAGGATTGCCTTCAAGGTTTGCGCACAGGGCACGCTTGAAGGAAAGAGGATCTCTCCCACCGTTGTATGGTTTTCCATTTAGGTACATCGTTGGACTGCCTGTAGCGCCGACAGATTCTGCCTTTTTTATAGATGCGGACAAAAGCTCCTTTCCTTCCTCACCCTCGTAGCATGCGCGGATGCTCTCCATGTCCAGGGCTGTATTCTTTGCGCAATCCTCCCAATTTCCAGGTATGGCTCCAGCGTTCTTGTTCTGGCATACTATCATATCCATGTATTTGTCTGGGTTGTATTTGGCAGCGCAGAGCTGGATGATATTTCCGTCGACCTCGTTTTGCCCATGGAGCGATGTGAAGCCGTCCTCTGTCTCTCTTGCAATGAACTCAAGGCTGAACTCCACGGCATCGCCAAGCTCGTCAAGAACAGGAGCTATAGCATTCTCCACCTGGAGCCCGTAAGGACACTGGCTCATTACATAGAACTCAAGGGTCACTTTCTTATCTGCCACAGACGCTGCCTGTACTTCAGCGCTTTCCGCTGAGGCATTCGCAAGCAATGAGCTGTTCCCTGGGTTAAAATGCATGAAAGCCGCTGCCGCCAGGATGATAAAAATGGCCGCAATGAAATATCTTGAATTGCTTTTTTCATGGGTCTCAATGATCTTTTCAGGAGCTCTTGCATCCTCTTGTGCAGGCGTTCCTTTGTTCTCTGTTTCTGAATGTGAATGTTTTTTCTTTTCCTGGCCTTCTTCTATTTTTCTCTCTTCCCCTTTGTTTTTGTCTTCTGAGCTCATATTTCTATATACTTCCATCTAAACTATTTAAATGATTTGCAAACGTCCGTTCTTTTGTCAGACCCCAAGAGCGATGAGCCTAGGCTCGAGATAGCCCGCGACTGTCATGTTCACAAATATATGCAAGACAGTCCAGATGATCGAAGCAAGAGGGCTTGCGCCGTATGCAAGCATGACTATCGTGTTTACGACTATGTTGTATAGGAGGGTCATCAGGCCCACGAGAACGACGAACTCAAGATGTATCACGCCAGAGAGCGCGCCTATTGCCGCGAATGTGGGTGCGTTCCACAAGGTATTGCTGAAGTCATACCATGCGATATCTGATAGAATTATGCAGAAAAAGCCGACATACGCTCCTGCAAGCCCGCCAAGCGAGGAGCCTGTGTAAACTGTGAGCACAGTGACGAACTCAAGCCAGGGGATGTTCTTTAATGCTAGTCTCCCTGCGGTCCCGACCAGCACGGCTGCAGAGATCTTCAGTATGACCGGGTCGAAACCCCAGAATAAGAGCCCTAAGAGGACCGCAAATCCGATCGTGATCTGTCTTATGTTCATCAATCAAATAATGGCGTGCTTAGATATTTGTCCCCTCTGTCAGGTAGTACTACTACAATGGTTTTCCCCGGTCCGAGCTCCTTTGCCTTTTTCATGGCAATGTGAAGCACAGCTCCAGAACTCATGCCAACGAACAGCCCCTCCTTTCTTGCAGCATCTCTCGCAGCTTTGAATGTTGCAGGGACCTCATCCTCTGGGATCTCTATTATCTCATCAAAGTGCTTGCTGTTGAACAGCTCTGTTGAAAAAGGCTCTTTTGGATTTCTCAGGCCCTGTATAGGGACGCCGATCTTTGGAACGACACCGACTATCTTTATCTTCGGGTCGTGCTCTTTGATCCTTAAGGAAACCCCGATCCCGGTTCCTGCAGTTCCAATCCCCATGATGACCATGTCAAGCCTTCCATCCGTCTGCTGGAGGATCTCCCTCGCGGTGCTCTGGTAATGCGCAAGGATGTTCATAGGGTCCTTGAACTGGTTGATGTCCACATAGCTGTCGGCGTTTTCCCTGAGCATCTTTTGCTTTAGCTCCACAGCGCCAGCAGTGCCTTTTTCTCCAGGAGACAATATCAGTTCAGCTCCATACGCCTTGATTATTTTTCTCCTCTCTATACTCGCTGATTCCGGCATTACTATGGATATCTTATACCCTCTTGTGGCAGCTATCATGGCAAGGGAGATCCCTGTGTTCCCTGAGGTAGCTTCAAGGATCGTTCTTTCCCTGTCTATCCTTCCGGCAGCCTCTGCGTACTCTATAAGATTAAGCGCCATCCTGTCCTTTACGGAGCCTCCAATATTGTACCATTCCAGTTTCGCAAGGACCTCAGCACTGCCTGCTCCGGTCATCCTGTTTATCCTTACCATAGGCGTGTTGCCTATCAGCTCTTTTATACTGGATTTTATGTTCAAACAAGCCACCTTTATAATTCTGTTATACCTTTGGTTGTAACTCAGTTATATATAATGTACCCATTCACGCGTTATTCTATCTCTCTGGAATCAGCGCGGGGCGCTATTCTTGCTTAGCGCTCTCTTCCTCAGCCTTCATGATATTATGGGTCTCTGGTTTCTGCAGCTGCCTTTGGTTGTTGTTCCTGTGCTCCACTCCAAGCTTTGCCTCAAGTTGGACGGGGTCTTCCATTATGAAGACACACATTGCGACGACGCTTGTCCAGAGGCCGTCCTTGTTCCCTCTTGCAGACTGCGTAGTGCTAGTGGTCTTGACTATCTTACCAGACATTTTGTATATCTCTTTTCGTTCATCATATGCCTGGTTGACATCGAATTCTATGCCAAGAGTGCTCGCGAGCATGCTGGCTGCCAGATCTTCTGCATATTCCCCTGATTTTCTCTCTGTCTCGCCAAAGGCATGATGCTCTGAAAGATATCCATATGCAGTCTTATCTGCAGGGACCGCACAGCCGATACTTGCGGATATCAGCCTGTTAGGTTCTTTGGTCTCGTTCCGTGCCATGACACAGAAGGTCACTTCTCCTGGTCTGAGGACCTTCAGGCCCCTTTCCTTTGTTATCATTTTTGAGCCAGGGCTCTTTATACTTGAGACCGAGACAAGGTTGCATTTCTCAACGCCAGCATCCCTGAGCGCATATTCAAATGAGGCGAGCTTTTCTTTGTGCACACCAACTCCTTTTGTCAAGAATATAGCTTTTGCGATCATCTTTTTGATACTCCTCTGGAAACTTTATTCCATATATTTTTTTATTGAATAAATGACTTAAAGGATTTAAGCTTATGGGTCATTTCGCAGATTCATTTGCAAGGGCGTCTGCGATGACGTTCTTCTCCCTTGGGGTCCAGGTGAACCTGACTTTCCTGAACTTTTTCTTTCTATCGCAAACTTTGGAAAATAGAGGCAGGATGTTCTTTGACCTGACCTTGTACTGCCCGTTCAACTGGCGGACAAGCAACTGGCTGTCACTTCTTAGTTCAACCTCATCCGCGCCTATTTTTTCAGCCTCTTCCAGAGCCCGCACCACAGCCAGATATTCTGCCTGGTTATTAGTGCCGGTCCCTACTGGTT
The DNA here is from genome assembly GCA_048635645.1 of Sulfurovum sp. Lineage (GTDB taxonomy): Archaea > Undinarchaeota > CAZHTU01 > CAZHTU01 > JAIVYC01 > JAIVYC01. The sequence goes on from JAIVYC010000006.1 coordinate 8,698, forward strand.
TAGAGAGCGTTCTGACAAGCTTTTTCCTTTCATATATCGCTATGCCTATGTACATGGGACCGGGGTTCCCCTTTGAAGCACCGTCAGTATAGATGATAAGTTTCATACAAGTAAGAGTCTGATAAGAGCTATTTTAACTTTTTCCTCAATAGCGGCATTCTAGGGTGTCTGATTATTTCAATAGAAACATACAGAAAGAGGATATGAAGGACCTTCTTGAAGAGGAAAGACCGCGTGAGAAACTTGAGAAACGCGGCCCGGATGCGCTTTCGGACCCGGAACTTCTGGCAATAGTTCTGAGAGTGGGCTCAAAAGGAAACGATGTCCTGTCCCTCTCACGGCAGATCCTGAGGTCCCTTAACTTGAAGGACCTCTCAGGAGCAAGCCTCAACCAGCTGATGAAATTCCCAGGAGTGAAAAAAGCAAAGGCATGCCAGGTGATCGCCTGCTTTGAGCTTGCAAGGAGACTTTCCATTTCGCTGGTGGAAAAAAAGCAGATACTCAATTCAAGGGATGTGTTCGAATACCTTTCTCCGAGGATCTCAGGGGAGAAAAAGGAGTGCTTCGTCGGCCTGTATCTTGACTCAAAGAACAGGGTGCTCAGGGAAGAGAGGATATCCATAGGGACCGCCAACGCCTCTCTGGTCCATCCAAGGGAAGTGTTCGCCCCTGCGCTTGCAGAAGGGGCGGTCTCACTGATAATCGCTCACAATCATCCCTCTGGAGACCCCTCCCCTTCAGCGCAGGACCGGAAGGTCACTGAAGTGATGGAAGCGAGCGGACGGACTCTTGGCATAGAAATGCTTGACCATGTCATTATAGGGAAAAATGAGTATTACAGTTTCAGGGAAAAAAAGTAAGCCGTGGGATATCCTCAACTACAGAAACTCTTTCCCCACTTCATAGATCTTCACATCAAATTCCTTTGAAAGAAGTCTCTTCAGATGCTCAACATGAGCCATACCGCAGATCAGAGCGCTGTTAGGTGCATATTTCTCACGGATCTTTCTGCACACTCTTTTCTCCCTCTCCTTGCTAAGCTCTGAGCTTTTGTTCCTTACTGACCTTAGAACCTCATTGATGGCCCTTCTGACACTGTCCATTACTGCCGCTCTTTCCATCTCATCTATGTCTGCTTTTGAATAAAGCTGGTTAAGCCGGGCCTCAACATACCTGGCGGAGTTCCATATGATCAGGAGCCCTCCTGTCCTAATATAGCAGTCACGATCCTCTATTGGAACGATATCATATATGCCTGCCTTATGGGCGACGTTCACATACGACAATGAGAAGATAGGGCTTACCTTTTCTTTCTCCAATTCCTGAAGGTGAGCGTTGAATCCGTCCTGTACGGGCTTCCATGCCTTCATCTCCTTTAGGAACTCCTTTGCAATTTCCAGTTCCTGGGCGAAGATCTTTCTGTTCTCTTTACGGAGCTCTGACTTAAGACGCTTCAGGTCTTTTTTCTGCCTGAACCTCGAATAGATGGCTTTTTTCTCCTTTGTGTCCTCTTCTTCATACAAGAGTCTTGTTATTCCCTTTTTTTTCAGTATCTCTACTTCCCTTTTTATCACACCATCTATTATCCTTTTAAGCGACTCTCTGGTCTTTCCTTTGTCTGCAGATATATCAACAATTAGCCTTTTCCTGCCTTTTGTCGTCTTTATTTTTGTCTTTATTTTCCCTTCAAATATCAGTTCGTCCTCTATCTCCTGGGCGTGCGCTTCACCTATGAGGATAAAGGTAGGCTTTTCCATATGTCTTAAATCGCAATCCTATGATATATATCTTACCAGGAGATCGAAATCCGGATATATTACTTAGAATGCATAAATTAGTGTTGGCTGAGACTCTTGTAGAGTTCACTGCCGACGGTATGCTCATGGAATCCAAAATCTGCTGAAAGCATCCTCTTGAGAGGCTCAAGATGTTCCAGACCGCAAATAAGCGCGCTGTTCTGAGTGTAATTTTCTCTGATATTCCTGGCAATCGCTTTCTCTCTTTTTTCATGGATACGTTCAAGCCTTTTATCCACCATGCCAGCGATGCGCAGGTATTCCTGCTTTGCATGCATCAGGGAATCCTTGACCGATCTTGCGGTACTGCTCTGACAAAACTCCTGCACTGTATCCCCTAATAGGTACATAGCATCAGGCAGCGCACCAGCCTGCCTGTAACCCTGCTCATCATCGATCGGGATTATATCCCATATTCCGGCCTTATGCGCGACACTAACATGCGAGAGGGTGAACATAGGCTGTGTACTCCCTTGTGAGATCATCTCATATTCCTTTTGCATCCGCTCATGGAGCGGCTGCCATAGATCAACCTTTACAAACAGATCTTTGATATCCTGGATGGTCTGGGCATTCAAACGGTGAGTTTCTCTGCGCAGACCGATCTGGAGCAGTTTCAAGTCATGAGTTTTTTTGAATTCAGCATAAAGCCTTTTCATCTCCTGGCTTGCAGGCTTCTCGATAAGCAATCTTCTGATACCTGATTTTTTGAGTATTTCCACCTCTTTCCTGATTATCTCATCTCTTATCCTGAGTATGCTCTTTTTTGTCTCCCTGCCAGCAGACCTGTCAACCACGGTCCGCCTGATGCCGCCAGCCTCTTTCATCCTAACCTTCAGCCTGCCCTGCAATATCAAAAGGTACTCAATGCTTGACGGGTGCGCTTCTCCAATGATGACAAAGGCAGGCTTTTCAGGCATTGAACCAGGTTGATCGGACCACCGAATACCAGAGACATTGTAGAAATCAGCACACTAGCAATGGGTAACAACAAGTAAACCAGCAGCAGATACAGGATGTTAACCCGGCCCAACTCATCGCCGACTAGAATACCAAAGCTTATAACACCGCCGATGAAAAAACCTGAAGCAGAAAGCAGCAGCGTTGCCCGGTAATTCAGGTTTGAACCTGGTTCGCTGGAACGCAGGCTTGAAGTTGTATCGGAACGCGTCATTCATGAAACCAGAAAAATTTAATTTCAGCCTTGTTGCCAGCGTATTTCGAAGAGTCATCAATCGATCCAGG
>JAIVYC010000007.1:0-11578 GCA_048635645.1 Sulfurovum sp.
TCAAAAGGGCTCGAACTTTGAGCTTGTTTATGGAGAGGATATCTGTCTTGTCGGATCTGCGTGCCCGGCCCCTGGCATTGAGATCTTTGGGGGTTCTGTCGGACACCTGGAGTTCCAGACCGTCTCGATTGAGCTTGAGGGCATGCTTGATAAGGTGACGCTCTCTCCTGAGTGTGGAGTGGTGCTTGCTGGGGCAAGCCTTAGGAATCGCTCCTGGCACGAGTATAATAGTCCAGGTTCTGTGCTTCTCTTTGTTGAAAGGACCGCGCTCCAGAGGATCAATGGAGAGGAGAGGGATAGCCGGGTTGATGGTGTGTTCAATGTATATGATATTAGAGAACCGGTTGAAGGAGGGATAAAGGAGTTCAGCATAGAGACCGATCGCGAGATTTCAGCACCTTATATTGTATACACTGAACTTCTGAACGCATCTGAATGGGAGCATTCCATACCAGGAAAGGTCCTTGAGCAGTCTGTTCTCCTGGATATTTCAATACCTTATGGAAAAAAGGAATTTGAAAAAAATGTCCATTTCTCATCACATGAGGGCAGAGATGATACAAGGAGAAACACTTGGAACTTTGGATCGCTTTTTGAAGGATCGCCTGAGTTCGTTCTTGGAATAATTGGAAAGAACATCTCTTCACAATATGACCCATATTATCCTCATGCAGTTGTCCATGAAAGCATCAATGGCAAAAGACACCTATCTGATCCGGCTGGAGGGGATGTCAGGCTTTGGCATACGTTTGTCCTTGAAGATGTGAATGAAAGTATTTCTGTCAGATTTGAGTATTCCAATGATTATGGCGATGCCTCTTTCACGGGACATGTGGATATTTTGGCATTCTTTGGGGCTGTTGAACTTCATAGGATCCACCAGGATATCTCAAGGGGATGCCCTGACTGTGATATTTATGGGGGTAGTGGCGAGACTCTGGAGAGATCCTTCAACTTCACGGTTCCTCCTGGAGTGATCAAGTCTTATGTGCTTGTCAATTCTGACCTGCCTGAAAGGAACTGTTATGGGTTCTCATCATATCCCTCCTCAAGATTCTATATTGAACTATTGGATAGCTCATACTCTGCAGGAGGTTACCAGGAGACCCCTTGTGGATGGTGCTGTTATGGCATCCACAGAGCAGAGGCGTCTATGCATCAAATGCCAAGAACACTGCCCTTGCAGGATATCACTGGCAAGGCACGTCTTGTGACAGATTCTGTATCCCATTATAATGACAATCCACTCACAGGAGGGGAAGGGGATATCATCTTTGTGAAAAAAAAGCCGATAAGAATGGATGGGCTTGAATTCTACGAGAATGAAGAGGTCCCTCTCAACTCATCCTTCAGCTTCCGCGGGACCGGAAGGGTATCCGGAACATTAAAAGCGATGTATATTAGTGAGGAAGATATTAGGGTGGACATTGCTCTGTTCAGGTCCGCGCTTCTCGTTCTTGATCCCAAAGAAACTGTTGAAGAGCTTGAGGTCCACGTGAATGGAAGAAAGGTCAGGAACGCGTCATCGCTTTCTCTTCCTGAAAAACTGGATGTTTCAGCCGAGCTCGTACCTGCGTCAGAGAACGTGCTTGATCTCTCTGCAAAGAACGGTCTACTCGAGTGGAAGCTGATCCTGGACTAGAAGGTTTCCTGGTGTGTGAAGGATCTCCAGTCATCCATTTCAGGGTCTTTGACCTCTTCTGCAGGATATCCTATTGAGATTATTGATACCGGCCGTATGAAACCCGGTATCTTGAGTATCTTCCTAAGCTTTTCCTCGTCAAATTCACCTATCCAGCAGGCCCCGAGTTCCAGGGCATATACCGCGAGCAGGATGTTCTGCATTGCCGCTGCTGAGTCCTGGAGGGAGTATAGTTCTCTTCCTCTTTTTCCATAGACGCTTGCTGACTGCTTCAGATCGGTGCAGACCGTGATCAGAACAGGAGCTTCGAGTATGAACTTTTGGTTCCTTGCTATCCTCATTATCTGTTCTTTAAGCTCTTTCTCTCTTGTTATTATAAAATCCCAGGGTTGCAGGTTTCCTGCAGATGGCGCCCTTGCCGCTGCCTTTACTATCTGCTCTATTTTCTCGTCCTCGACCGGCTTGTCAAGATAGTTCCTATAGCATTTCCGTCCATATATGGCATCAAACAGTTCCATGTTCTTTGACCCTCTCATCTACACTAGTTTGTATGATCACATTTAATTCTTTGCTCTTTGCAGAGGTTAGCTTTATATTCATTTCTGATGAGCCGGGGAATTCCGGAAGTAAGGGTATCGAATGTTCAAGTAGCCCTGAGGACTTGGCGCTTATTAGATTGTACCTGTCAAGAAGTTCCTCCTTGCATGTCTTCTGGTATTCAAGGTATCCCTCTGCCCTTGAGATTATCTGCTGGTTATTTGAGATGTACTCCTTGGCATATTTCACGTCCTTTGTATCTTTGAGGTTCTGAAGGAGCTGGCTGCCCGCCTTTAGGTTCCTGTATATCGCGATCGATTGTCCTGTTGCGGCAAGCTGGAACCGTAACGCATCCCTGCTGAATCCTATGAAATCGCCTGCAACGCTTGTCAGTTCATTCGGGAGCAACAGGGAGCTCGGCTCTATTACCAGGTTGATCGTAGTGTATGCCCATGGGACTATGTAATCAGATACTATGGTTATGCCTGTCCCTGAGATCCCTGCAAAGGCCACCTGCACTTTCGAGCCTAAAGAAAAAACAGAGATGCCAAGTGGGACCCTCTTGTATGTCTCTTCCACAAGGAGTATATCCCTGTACTTGCCTGGTTCCAGGATCAGTCCTTCCTGGGTTATCACATGGTCTTCTGAGTCTATCCTTGCTATCCAATGCTCTGTCCCGTCAAGAATGTATGGGCCTGAGAGAGATATGTTCGCTCCGGGGCCTGCGTGATCTGAAAGGATATCTATGTTCTGGGCGCAAGCAAGATTAGCAAAAAATACACCACTCATAAATAGTAACATTTTTATATCGGCTCTGCGTATTTGCCCACTGTCAACACATAGGATTTGCATAATCATGGATAACGCGACTGCGATTTTAAAGCGTATTGGTCTGAACAATTACGAGACTAGTATTTATATTGCTTTGTTGAAGAACGGCAGTTCCTCTGCCGGAGAGCTGAGCGCGAGCGCTAATGTGCCAAGGTCACGAGTGTATGATGTGCTTTCAAGCCTTGAAAAAAAGGGTTTTGCAATGGCCCAGCTTGCCAAACCAGTGAAATATGCAGCTGTCCCTCCTGACAAGCTGGCGAACATTCTGCGCTCTGAATACAAGAGAGAATTCGAATCAAAAACACAGGAATTGGTGTCATTGGATAGGTCTATCATATCAGCGCTTGAGCCCCTTTATGTCAAGGGAAAAGGCTCTGAGAGCAGGGAGTTCTCTGGGGTGATAAAGAGCAGCAAGAACATCCACAAACATATCGAGAACATGGTCGCTACCTCCAAAAGATCCTTATGCAAGATCGGCTCGCATGAGGGATTGAAAAAAGTGGGAAAGCACAGCCACGAGCACTTCAAAAAGGCGAGAAAAAGGGGTGTTGAGATAAAGCTCATGGGGAACATAAGGAGCAAAGAGGAGTTGGCACATTTAAGAAGGGTGTCAAACATAAGACATATTGAGGGCATTGACGGAAGATTCGTGATAAAAGACGGAAAAGAAGCCCTTGTCCTATTGACGCCTGAGGCCGGCAGGGAAGAGATGGGTATCCTTGTCAAGAACGAGTATTTTGCCAGATCAATGCAGCAGATATTCGATCATTACTGGGACCATGCTGAAGAGATCTAGTTGAAAATTCCGCTTGAGAATCCCCTTGAAATACCATATCCAAGAGAGGCTGATGCCTCTGAGAGCATGCCTTCCAGTGGGTTTCTTTCTTTTCCATAATAGATGGTTTTTCTTGTTGTTGTGTTCGATAGCTCTGCGGCGAGCACTATCGCATCCTTTCTGCTTCCAAGCTGATCTACCAGGTCCAGCTCAAGCGCCTTTTTCGCAAGATAAGGCCTGCCATCAGCGATCTGCATGACCTGCTCCCTTGGGATGCCTCTGTTCTCTGCCACTGCTTCTACGAACTGGTCCTTCATGTCTATCACTATCTCTTGAAATATCTCCCTTTCCTCTTCTGTCATGTTCCGGAAGGGAGTGCCGATGTCCTTGAACTCGCCTGACTTTATTGTCTGTTGCGTGACCCCTATCTTTTCCATTAGCCCTTCCAGCTCAAATACAGTGGAAAAGGCCCCGATACTTCCTGTGAGACTCATTGGGTGCGCGATCACCTGGTCAGCTGCTGAGGCTGCCCAGTAGCCCCCGCTTGCGCCCATCTCACCTATCCATGCAACAGTTGGTTTCTCTGCTTTTTTTATTGCCTCTGCTATCTCAGCGCTTGCCACAGGAGAGCCCCCAGGGGAGTTTATCTCTAGCACTATCGCTTTTACGGATGGGTTCTTTTCAGCAGATTCTATTGACTCTATTATATGTATCGAGTCCGCGCCCCCAACACCTACGGTGCTTCCAGAGGTTATCGTCCCATATATTGGGATCACAGCTATCCTCTCTGTCCAGGGTTCCTTCTGGAACGCTATCATGCTTGCGATTGATACTGAGAGGACCAGCAGGAGCAGTGCGGCCAAAAAGAGCATTGCGAGTTTCTTCATGTCTAAAGCTATGGCTTCTTGGTTTAAATTCTTTGCCTGCTTTGCCTGCCCTAATTCTTATATAGGAGCTTAGACCAATTCCTGGCGATGAAATGGATTATAAAAGAGCTTTTGAAAGAGCCGACGAAAAAAAGGCTCGCGTCCCTGAAGCTTGAGTATTGCAAGAGGAACAAGAGGGATCTGCCTAGCAATGCTGACATCTACCTTGCATGCAGCGAGGAAGAGAAAAAAAAGCTTGGAGCAATGCTCCAGATGAAACCAGTGAGGACCGCATCTGGCGTCTGTGTCGTGGCTGTCATGACCCCAAAGCTCAGGTGCCCAGGGGAGTGCATATATTGTCCGCAGGGAGAGGATTCCCCTAAGAGCTATACCGGCTTTGAGCCTGCCTCAAGGCGTGCGAAAAGCGTTGGGTATGATCCCAAAAGGCAGGTCAGGGTCAGGCTGAGACAATTGTCTGATACTGGACATGATACTGAAAAGGTCGAGTTGATAATCATGGGCGGGACCTTCCCTGCTCAGGAAAGGTCATTTCAGCAGGGGTTTGTCAAGGATTGCCTTGATGGTCTTAATGGAAAAGACTCCGCTGATATTGGAAAAGCGATATCATTGAATGAGAACGCGGTGCACAGATGCACTGGGCTTACTATTGAGACGAGACCGGATTTCGCAGAGCAAAAGAACATTGATATGATGCTTTCTTTTGGATGTACGCGAGTTGAGTTAGGCGTGCAGAGTGTGTATGATGAGGTGCTTGAGTATGTGAAAAGAGGGCACTCTGTATCTGATAGTATCAAAGCGACCAAGGCCTTGAAGGACTCCGGGATTAAGGTCAATTATCATATCATGCCAGGGCTTCCTCTTACCACGCGGGAGATGGATGTCTCTATGTTCAGGCGTCTGTTCGAGGATGAGCATTTCAGGCCTGACATGCTGAAGATCTACCCATGTCTTGTGCTCAAAGGAACAGAGTTATTCTCTCTCTATTCAAAGGGAGAGTTCGAGCCTGTCTCGACCGAGGAGGCTGTTGAAAGGGTTGCGATGGGGCTGAAGCATGTGCCAAGGTATGTCAGGATAATGCGGATGATGCGGGACATCCCGCTTGATATTGTAGATGCAGGAATGGATAAGAGCCATCTTACTGACCTTGTTGAAAAGAGGCTTGAAGAGGATGGTGTGAAATGCAATTGTATAAGATGCAGGGAGGCAGGGATAACCCTGCTGAAGAAAGGCATTGCTCCAAAGGATATTAGCGTTTGCGAGATAAAGTACAGGGCATCCGGGGGGGATGAGTTCTTTATATCGCATGAGGATACTTCTCAGGATATCCTGCTATCTTATTTGAGGCTTAGGATGCCTGAAACATCAGGAAGACCTGAGATAGACAGCTCTTGCGCTCTTGTCAGGGAGCTGAGGGTTGTTGGTTCTTCGCTCAGGCTTGGGGAAAGAAAAGGGACGTCAAAACAGCATCAGGGTCTTGGGGCGGAACTGCTCGGCATGGCTGAGGAAAAAGCAAGAGGACTCGGTAAAGAAAAGGTCGTTGTAACGGCTGGTATCGGCTCAAGGAACTATTACAGAAGATTTGGATACAGGCCTTCCGGGCCTTACATGGAAAAAAGGGTCTAGCCTGGAAAAATGGTTTAGCAGCCTCTCTCTGCAGTGAACTCCGCGATCTGCATCAGGACCTGCCTTGCTTCGGTTTCCGGGAGAGAAGCGAGCGCATCTTTCGCGTCTTGCGAGAGTTTCCCTGCGTATTCCCTGGCATGCTTTATTGAGCCGGCCTCTTCAAGGGATCTTATTGCCTCGGATATCTCTTCTTTTGTAGCGGTCTTGTTGCCAAGCGCATTCTTCAGGACAGATGGGTCTTTTGAGTTCTCAAGCGCGTGCAGGACGATTATGGTCTTTTTGCCTTCCCTGATGTCATTGCCTGCCGCCTTTCCTGTCTTTGTCGGGTCTCCGGTTATGCCGATCACATCGTCCTGTATCTGGAATGCCCTTCCGATCGAAAAGCCGTATTTGTCAAGGGCTTTGACTTGTTCTTCCGTAGCGCCTCCGCAGACCGCTCCTATATCTATTGAGTTCTCTATCAGCCTGCCTGTTTTCTTTGTTATCATCTCAAGATAGTCATTGATCGAGACATCGTCTCTGGTCTCAAAGGCCATGTCCATTGCCTGGCCTTCTATTATGTCGAATATGGCGTCAGAGAAAAGGGTAAGCACCTTTTGCTTTTTTTCAGGGGGAAGTTCCGCTCTTGCTATTGCCTGGAAGGCCTTTGCAAAGAGACCATCCCCTCCGTTTATCGCAAATGCGACGCCATAGACTTTGTGGGTCGTTGGCCTGCCTCTCCTGAGGTCGTCATTGTCCATTATATCGTCGTGGACCAGCGAGAAATTGTGTATCAGTTCTATCGCTGCTGCTGGGTGGACGGCATCCTTAAGTTTCCCGCCTACTGCCTGGCAGGCCAGGATGCAGAGTGCCGGGCGTATGCGTTTGCCTCCTGCGCTGATAAGATGGGTCATTGGGTTTTTCAGTTCAGGCACTCTTTCTTCTTCAAGAAGAGCGTTTATCGCAACCTCCACTTCCTTTGTTCTTTCCTTGAGCTTGTCTAACATCGCAATTCTTTTTCCGGCATAAAAGTTAAATAGTTCGGTATAGGTCAGCCGACCTCTCCGAATGTTATCTTCTTCATGTTCGTGAACAGCCTGAACAGTTCTTCATAGTGGACGCCTGGCAGGCTGTTTATGCATATTTGTTCTGCGTTCAGTTCTTTCATGGTCCTAAAGGACTTCTCTATGTGCTTCGTGTATAGGATCACGTTTGATGCGCGTATGTGGCTTGCATAATGGAGGGAATAGTTCAGGCTTGTGCTTCTGAATATTAGGAGCGACTGGTTTTTCATTTTTGTCACAAGTTTTGGGTCAAAGTCAGCGCTTAGGTATACTGCCGGGATATAGTGCTTTCCTGTTTGCAGGCCTCCGAACCATGGCTTGGGGTCAAGCTCGCTCCTGCGTGAGGCAAGTGTCAGGTCATCAAGGCTCCAGTAGTCTGTGCCTTTTACTAGTGGGTCTCCTTTTGCGCATTCTTTCAGTTTATCCTGGACCAGTCTTGAGAGCGCGTCATAGTCATCCTCTTCAACGAACACGATCACTGGAGAGGTCCTGTTCAGCATGTATCTTGTGATGTTGTCCGCTATTGTCGCTATCGGCATTCCGTTTGCTATCAGGAACAGGTCTTTTTTCTCGCGTTTTACATAGAGCCTCTTTGCGCCGGGTGCTATCTGGGTGGAAAGCTCTTCAGAGCCGGATTCTTCATCAAGATAGATCGATGCTGCCTTCTTGTTCTTTGTTATTTCAGAGAGGAATGCCTTCCTGTCTCCTGTGAGAACATGGGCCGCGCCTTTTGGCATTGCCCCCCCTGAGAATATTCGAACGACTTTAAGGACAGGCATGACCGCTCTCTGGTCAGGTATGAGGATTATGGGTGTTGCCGTGAGTATCGCGAGCGAGAGGAGCGTGCAGGTCGTTGTTATGGCGTCGTGCCTTCCTGTGAACGCTGCGCATGGCCCTGCGGATTCATGGATGCTTATGTTCATCCTGTTGTTCTCATAGAACACGCGTTCCGGCCTGAGTTGCTCTGACATCTCTTCTATTGCAATAAGGGACCTATTTATCTGTTCAATGCTGTACTTGAGTGTCTGGCCTGTCTGCTTGCTGTTTATCCTTGCAAGCTCTTCGGCTCTTGTTCTTATGGCATTCGCGCAGTCCTGGATAATGCGCTTTCTTTGCTTGGCATCTGCCTCTGCAAGGACCCCTTTATATTCATGCGCGTGGTCTATCACAGTTTTCAGGAGTTCCGTGTCTGCGAGGGTCACATCTGCCATTTTCTCGCCATAGAATGAGAAGACCGGCACGGTCCTGGAAAGCTTGAGCCATTCGCCTCCTGCAAGTATCGAGTCCACTTCTCTTCCCTCAGAAAGCGCTGCCTCTGTCACTCTAAGGCGCTCTATCATGACCTGTATCTTGTCTATTGCCTTGCCAAGGTTTTCCTTCTTCTTGGAGACATCATCTAGGTCCTGGGTCGTGTCTTCCATTAGCAGAGTTAAGGGGTTTGCGGATTATATAAGTTACCTGAAAAACTCAATGGCCTCTTTCTCAAGAAAATGAAGCTTCCCAGGGACGATTATTGCGTGCGGCTTTGGGCCTATTTCCTCTTCAAGAAGTTGTTTTGCTTTGCCGTATTTTTTGAGTGACTCCCCTCCAAGGTCTGCGACAGCAACGAGCTCTGTGTCCTCTGTGAGGATCCCTTTCCCTTGCTCTTCCTCTAGCCCCAAGAGTATCTTCACTGCCTCTGCCGCGCTCATGAGATAGCCTTCCTCCGACCTTATATCCAGGAGAACTAGTGTGTGCAGGCCGCTCTTCTTGTTCTCGGCTATCGCGTCATATGCTGAGCGCGGTCTGAAGTTTTTTTCTGGTCTTGCTACTGATGTGGATCTTCCGAACTTGTATATTTGGAGTCCTGTTTCTGCTATTGCTGAGAGTATCGAGCTTGAATGTATGGTCTTTATCTTGATGCCCTTTTTCATTGCGCGAAGGAACAGCTCGATATGGGTCGTGGCGCAGAACGGATCGCCTCCTACAAGGAAGCCTATGTCTTTTTTCTGGTCAAGAAGGGTATCTGTCTCTTCCACCTCACCTCTCGTCAGTATCTTGACCTCTTTGCCTATCATGGCCTCGAGTTTTTCCTTTTCAGGTATCCTGCTTGTGTAGCCATCAGCGTATAATAGGTCGCATTTCCTTGCCTCTTCAAGGCCTCTTATGCTTATGTCCTTCTCGTCATGTATCCCAAGTCCTATGAACTTCAGCATCTCACTCACATCTCCTTGGACGGTTCTCTTTTTCCACGTATGTGGCGTATGTCACTTGCACAGATTGTATGTTCCTCTCAAGCGCTTCATTGCATCCGAGTATGCTATTGTCTGATTTTATGTTCACCCACTCGGCGATCTTTGTCCTGCACTGTGCGCGCATGTGCATTTCCTCTGTTTTCTTTATAATTGTTATGGTATTGCTCTGGCATGGTCCCGCATCTTGGCAGAAGTATATGTCTTTTCTTCCCTCATCCATGAAATAGGTGTAATTGAGCTCAATGCCTTTGCCATAGGTGCTCAGGGTGTCTATCAATGATGCCAATTTTTCGCATTCTGCCTGCAGGTGGGATTCCTGCGCCTTTTCCTTTGCCTTTTCCAATTGCGGGGCAAGTGCAGAGAACACGACCGTCCAGAATACTGCCATCCCTATGAACACAAGCATTGTCTCTATTGATAGGGATGCTCTCATAGGAGGAGCAATAGGGTTATTATTGCAGCTTTGTATATTAGCATGGATAATAGTGCTGCTGCCGGAGGGGTGACTACCCAGGAAAAGAGTATCCTTCGCAGTATCCCTGTGTTCAGGGTCTGTATACCCCTCGCAAGTCCGACGCCTACTATTGCAGTGACAAGCACCTGTGTCGGGCTCACTGGCACTTTCAACGCGGTGAAAAATAGGACCACTGTCGCTGCTGCGAATTGTGCGCTGAATCCTCTCGAGGGGGTCAGCTCCATGATATCATTACCTATGCATCTTATGATCCTTGGACCTAGGGTGGCTGCGCCTATTGCTATCACGACAGAGCCTGCGATCTTCATGGCAAGCGTATTGTTTGGAAGTATCATTGCCAGAGGGCCGACAACAGTTGCTATGCTGTTGCTCCCAAGCGCGAAGGCTATGTACCCTGTCGCAGCTATTTGGAGGATCTTGAATTTTTCCTCGATCGCCTGGCGTTCTGGGATGCTGTTTATTCTCATTATCAGAAAAGTGTGTATCAGAGAGTAGGTCGCAAATGCAAGGAACGCACCTATGAAAAGAGAGGTTATCCAGCCCAAAAAGATCGTTTTGATCGTGCCCCATTGGACGACCGCTCTTGTTATTATTCCAAACCCAGCTATCGCGCCCACTATGCTATGCGTGGCGCTTGTCGGAAGCCTTGCAAAAGTGCAGAGGCTCATCCAGAGCCCTGCGGCAAAAAGGGCGGATATCGCTCCGATCGGGGTGACATAGGCTGAGGCGACTATCTTTGTGCTTATGGTCTGTATGACCTTGTCTCCAAGGAGCAGGGCCCCTGCAAATGCAAGAAGGCTGGCGTATATCATTGCTGTCCTCATCTTCAGGGATTCTGAACCGACAGAAGGGGCTATGAGATTGGACAGGCCGTTCGAGCCTATGTTCCAGGCGACATAGAGTGCGATGATAATCGCTATTATTACAAGCAGCATAGGTTTATTAATAGGAGATTGACTATACAAATATTATGCCAGAGTCAACAAAGGATTTTGTTTGCGCGGTCGTACTCTCTGTCAGCAAACTAAAAACCGTGATCGACCTGTATATTGAAGGGGACAAGAAAAGTTTTGAAAAGTCTGTTGAGGAGGTTTCCTCTGCAGAGCAGGATGCGGATAATATAAGAAGAAGGCTTGAAGCCTCTATCTTCAAGTTCAAATTGCTGCCTTACTCCAGACATGATTACATAAACCTTCTTGAGATGACTGATGACATCTCTGACAAAGCAGAGATCTGCGCCAAGCTCCTGAGCGTCTATAAGCCAAAGTTCCCCAAAAAGATAGTGCCTAACCTTGAAAAGCTGATGAGCGAGAGCTTGGTGACCGTGGAAACCGTGAGAGATAGTATACTTGCTCTTGATTGTGACCTTGCGCTTGCAAGAGAAAAGGCAGATGAGACAGAGAAAAAACGTGAAGGGGTCAGGGAGCTGGAATTTGACACTTTAAGGATGGTGTTTTCCGGAAGATCCCGTGACATTGAGAAATTCACCATGCACCAGATAGTGAGCATCATCGGCAGTATCGCGGATACA
>JAIVYC010000008.1:0-11185 GCA_048635645.1 Sulfurovum sp.
GGTCAAAAACTATAAGAAATGTTAGAGAGTAGTTCTCTATATGCGGATATATAAGGACAGCGACAAATGGATGCTCCTTGACAAGGCAATAAAGGAGAAACAAGTGCTCACAGCAAGCAAGGCATGCAAGATCCTTGGTATAAGCGTATCCGGGAAATCCATAGCTGCTGTAAGACAGGCAGCGCTTGAGCTGGGGCACGCAGCAATAGACTGCCCGGAATTCCTGGTGCACCTAAAGAAAAGAGAGAACTACAAGCTCAAGATAGAGATAAAGAACAAGCTGAAAGAGACCAGAGGAAATATTAGATATCTCCTGGTAGAGGAAAACTACTACTATAGCATAATGGACCGGTTGAAAACCTAATTGAACACCAGGGGATTTAAATAAAAGCTGATACCCAATAGTTCTGATGAAAATAGGGAAACTAAAGATAGACGGAAAACTCGCGCTTGCGCCAATGGCTGGGATAACAGACCCAGGGTTCAGGCTCTTGTGCAAGAGATATGGGGCAGGGCTTGTCTTCACAGAGATGATAAATGCTGAAGGACTGCTTAGAGGGAACAAGAGAACAGTTGGGCTTTACGAGACAACTCCCTCTGAAAGACCCATAGGATTCCAGCTCTTTGGGAAAGAGCCTGAAAGGATGAAAGAAGCGGCTGAAGTGGTCGCAGGAAAAGCTGATTTGATAGATATAAACGCAGGATGCCCTGCAACTAAGGTGACAAAAACAGGGGCAGGAAGCGCACTGCTTAAGAGACCTGAAAGGCTGGCTGAGGTTGTAGGGGCGATAGCAGGTGCTGTTGACACTCCGGTCAGTGTAAAGATAAGGATACCTCCAGGAGGGGAAATAGGAGGACTCGCGAAGAGACTTGAAAAAGCAGGTGCAGCCGCTCTTACAGTCCATCCAAGGATGATCCATCAGGGGTATGCAGGAAAGGCGGACTGGAGCCAGATCAAAGAAGTGAAGGAATCGGTAGGGATACCTGTGATAGGAAATGGGGATGTGAAAAGAGAGGAAGATACCGAAAGAATGCTTAAAGAGACTGGATGCGACATGGTGATGCTCGGAAGAGCCGCGAGGAACGACCCAAGGATATTCCAAAGGATAAATCATTACCTGGAAACAGGGGAGAAACTTGAGGCCCCGGGGAAAAAAGAGAAGGCAGAGGACATATTGGAATATATGCGGCTCTCACAAACAAAGGACATACAAAAAGCCAAAAGCATAGCATTATATTTCACAAAAGGGCTTGAAGAAGCGAAAGAACTCAGAGGAAGGATAGGAAGCGCAAAAGATATAGAGGAACTGACAGGGATAGTGAACAAATGGACGACATTGAGCGAATAGTGGAAAAGACGACCATGGCCTTGAAGGGGATAGAATTTGAGACCTTTGTGGTCGGGGTATCAAGCAAAGAGCCTGACGCAAAGCAGAAAATAAAGAGCATACTGGAAAAAGAGATAGGGGAAAGGACCAATGCGGTGAAAGACAACTCAAACCCTGACGTTCAGGTGATCATAGGGATAAAAGGGAATGTGAAACTCCTCATCAGCCCTATATTCATGTTCGGGCGATACCAGAAACTTGAAAGAGGGATACCGCAGACAAAATGGCCATGCAGGGACTGCAAGGGGAACGGCTGCAAGAAATGCGATTATACCGGATTCCTGTACAAGGAGTCTGTAGAGCAGATCATTGCAAACGCAGTGATGGAAGAGACCAAAGGAATAGGGCACTCGTTTCATGGGGCTGGGAGAGAGGACAGGGATGCTCTGATGCTTGGGAATGGAAGGCCGTTCATATTGGAGATATCAAGCCCGAAGAAAAGAAAAATAGACCTTGAACGAGCGGAAAAAGAGATAAACAAGAGCGGAAAGGTCAAAGTTGCGGGTCTGAGGATGAGCTCAAGATATGAGATAGGGCCGCTCAAGGCAAGCAAGGCGCAAAAGACCTATGAGGTGCTTGTGAAGGCTGAGAATCCCATTAGCCAGAAGGAACTTGAAAAACTGCATGCATTAAAGGGGGAGATAAAGCAAAAGACACCCACACGGGTGACGCACAGGAGAGCAGACCTTGAAAGGACAAGGCATCTGCTGGAGCTCGAGATAGAGTATATCGATGAGAGGCACTTTAAGGCAAGACTAAAGACAGACGCCGGACTGTATGTCAAGGAATTGATAAACGGGGACAACGGGCGGACAAAACCAAACATGAGCGAGCTAATAGGGAACCAGCTCGTATGCGAGGAACTGGATGTCATAGACGTTGACTTCAAAGGATAGATTGATAAAAGACAGAAGAATAGATATTGTGAGGTGTGGCATGATAATTGTGAATACAGAGGAGATAGCAGGGAAAAAGATCACTGAAACATTAGGGCTGGTGAAAGGGAACTCAATACGCGCCAAATGGTTCGGCAAGGATATCATAGCAGCAATACGGCAGATATTCGGCGGAGAACTGAAAGAGTACACAGAAATGCTGACAGAAGCAAGGAACCAGGCAACTGAGCGCATGGTCGCTGATGCTGAGGAACTGGGCGCAGACGCGATAGTGAATTTAAGATACACCACATCGCAGGTGATGGCAAGCGCTGCAGAGATATTAGCATACGGGACAGCGGTGAAACTGAAGTAGTCAGGCCTTTTTCCTGAAAAAAAGCCATTTCTTCCCGCCTGTGTGTATGAGACAGTAAGGGCCCTTAAGCTTCTTTCCCCTTAGGTCAACTATTATCTTTTTGGCATCCTTCTCAATGAGAGAAAAAGCGCCTTTATCCCAAAGCTTCACTGTCCCTGCACCATAACTGCCTTCAGGGATCTCCCCCTCAAAATCGGCATAAGCAAGAGGATGGTCCTCTGTCTGGACAGCAAGGCGTTTTATACCATGCTCTTTCGAAGGCTGCTTTGGAACAGCCCAGCTTTTGAGTACCCCTTCAAACTCAAGCCTGAGATCCCAATGCAGATGAGCTGCATGATGCTCCTGGATAACAAAGATAGCCCTTGCCCGCTTAACTGTACTCTTGCCCTTAGGCTCTGAGGTCCTGCTGAACTCCCTTTTTTTGCCGTATTCATTCAAACTCATTTTAGCACCATCACAAGAGAGAGGAAGGGCAGAACTTATTTAATATGCATATGTCACATTTGGGTCCTTTTGCCATGCATACGTTCCGCCCGTGAAGTATGAGAAGGTTTGAGACTACGCCCCAGTCCTTTCTTGGCAAGAGCCGCATAAGATCAAGCTCAATCTTTACAGGATCTGTTTCTTTAGTCAGACCAAGCCTTTTTGACAGCCTCTTCACATGAGTGTCGACCGCGATACCCTCGATCCTTCCAAAGCCATGCGTCAGCACGATATTCGCCGTCTTCCTTCCTACGCCCGGAAGTTTCATCAGATCCTCCATTGTATTAGGAACTTTTCCATTGAAATCAGACAGTATCATATTTGCCGCTGCTATCACATTCCTGGCTTTGTTCTTGTAGAAACCAGTTGAGTGTATGTCCTGCTCGAACTCGGAAATATCCGCAGACGCATAATCTTCTGTTTTGCTGTATTTCTTGAAAAGAGATTTTGTGACAAGATTCACGCGCGTGTCAGTGCACTGGGCAGAGAGGATGGTTGCGGCAAGAAGCTCAAACCGGCTTGAATAGAAAAGAGCGGTCGAAGCTCCGGGATACTCCTTTTTCAGAAGGGCCAATATCTTCCTGGCCGTTTCATTTGCATCCATGGGATAGCGTATGGACATTCCGGTTTAAAAGCTGTGATATACGTGGAAAGTTAGCTATATACAGCAAGTTCTTTTTTAATGACGCAGGGGGTGAAAACAAATGAGCAATAGTGTAAAAGATATGCCTTTAGCGTTTGATATCCTGACCTACCTTGTGCTGGTATATAGCTTCTATAGCTATATGTCAAGTTTCGCATCAGGAGCAATAGCAAGTGTGCTTTCAGTAGGTATTCAGAACGGGCTGTTAATTGCCGTGTTCTTCCAGCTAGCAAAGATAGGATCAATACTGAACAACAAGAAATAAAGAACCACGCCCTCCTGAAGGGCGTCTTATTCTTTTTCAGAAAGCTATCTAAAATACCTTGGAGCGTCTGAAGGGGGCATAGGCATACCCGGATGCTTGTTCTTCTGCCGAGTCTCCAAGTAGTTCGCATATTCAGCCCAAAGATCCTCTGCCAACTCCCCTTTCAAAAGCTTTACGATCCTATGCAATGGGATTGGAGACTTGTCTGATATGGGGGAATAATCAACAAGGACAACATCGCCTATAGATGCCTGCGAAGCTATCTTGGCATCAAGTTCAAGTGTCAGGAGGTTCTTATCCCACATCACGGCAGTTGCCTGCGCAGAATCATCAGAGGAGATGATATTAGGGTCTGACGGCAAATAGATCTTGACTATCTTTGCTGGGTGATACATGATAGGTAATTTAGTGAACAAATATAAAAGCGTTCCTTAAATTAGAGTTCGAACTTCCCGTTCTTCTCCACTACTTTCACGTTAGAATGGAACCTTTTGAAAAGGAGAGGCTTCTCTGTGTGAATAGGTATCAATGTATCAGGTGCTATGGTCTTGATCATCTCTCTAAGCTCAGGGCCGCTGGCATGGCCGCTGGCATGAGCCTGGAGCTTTGCCTTTATCTTAAAGTGAGACAGCCAATTCTGGACAACCTGATCACTAAGCACCATATCCTCGGAAAAGGGTTCGACGATCGAACGAACATAGGAACTTCCCTTTCCAGGGAGGATATCAAGAAGCTCCTTCAGCTCAAAGAAGTCGCACCTCCAGACATAAGAGGATTCATCCTTCCTTATGTCCTTGCAAGTGATGGAATTCTCCCTCCACAAAAAATCCCTCTCCCATGAGGTGTAATCCTTCTCAACAAGCTCCTTGGGCATATCCTCTGTCACAAGACCCCAGCTTTTCCTCGGGACGTAAATGTCGCACTCTGAAAGCTTCGGAGCCTTTAGTTTATGTTTCCTGAATATCTCCAATAGCATCGCCTGCTTCAGATTCAGGACAAGACGCCTGTCATTCACCTCAGCAGCCTCCTTAAAAGTGGCCATCCTGTCAAGGTCCCTTATCGGGTAATTGACGATAGAAAGGGCTTTTGTCTCTGAGATAGTGTCTGCGGCATCATCGAGAACCCCCTTCTCAGAATCGATGCTCTCGCTTCCTATGCGCGTGCCCTCGCACAGCATGAGCACAGGCCTTGCCTTGGAAGCCTTTTTCACAAAATCCCTTGAAAAGGCCGCATTCCTGCCATGAAAGCGCAGGTCCCCTGTGTAAACGATGTTGCCTGCAGAGGTCTCAATGATATAGGCGCAGGCGCCAGGAAGGGAATGGTCCACAGGGACAGGCGTTATCTTCAGGTCCCCTATCCTGAACTTCTTTCTGGAGGTCTCCACCCTCTTTGGCATGACACCGCCCTCATCCCTTGACGTCATCCGCTTGAGACCACCCTTCTTTGCCTCTATATGCTTGAAAGATGTCTTGATGCTAAGATACTCCTCACTGCCATAGGTCTCAAAAGCCTCCATAATGGCAGCGCTCTCAGGAGTGCAGTAGATAGGAATGTCAGCGCGCAGGAAATTTAGATACCCTATATGATCCACATGCGCGTGTGAAATAAGGACTCCATCGACCGATGGTGTCTCATCCGGCTTCTTTTTCACATGCTCAAGAAAATCATGCCGATAGATGCCGCTGATCTCTGGCAAGAGCCCCAGACGGACATAGTCCTCAATGCCATTGCATTTCTTTGGGCCAAGGAAATCAGAGAAAAAAACACCCTCCTCGCCAAAGCTCATGCCAAAATCAAGGAAGACAGACGCACCGTCGTCTCTCAAAAGGACCTTGTTCCCGCCTATCTCCCCGACGCCGCCATAGAAAATGAGCTCTACCATTGCCAATGATCAGAGAATAGTAGAAAGGTATTAAAGCATTTGCGCCAGGCAGGTGCAGAAAGATATTAGATCAAGTGCACCAGGCAGGAAAAGGAGAGGCCCTGTCCGCTATAGGTCAGTCTGAAGAGGCTGTTATCTTTGAGATCAGGGCCTGTATGTCCCTTAATCTTTTTGAATCCTCTGAGGAAAGCTGCATATGCTGCACTGAAGTCGTCTTGGTCGAGTGCGCAGAGATGCCAAGACCTCTTAACGCAGGGAACACATCTTTTGTGTAATGGGTTATTCCTATGAATAGAGAGTTTCCAGCCGCAAGATGCTTGATCCCTGAGACCCCTATGGAATGCTCAAGCCGTTTCACCCGTTTGATGAACTCGAACTTGCTTATCTTGAATTCGAGGGCATCATACAACTCCTGTACCGCATCAACCTCTTTGTCCTGATGTCTTGACTGCAAAAAGGAAAGCATGCTCTCGCATTTGCCCTCTCTTATGCACTTAAGACACTTGGAAACGTGCTGAGCAGAAAGCCCGTTCAAGGTCCTGGTCAGAACCTCAAGGGAATATAGGAGATACTGCACCTTTGCGAAATCCCTTTTCCTGCCAAGCCTCTCAACAAGCTCGAATATCTTGGATTTCTTCACCTGTTGCAGATAGGAGGCGTCCTTTGTCTGTATCAGGGAGTTGACCTGCTGTATGTGTTTCACAACACCAGAAAGATTTGATACCAGATAGGAGAGTTCATTGAACTTGTTTGAAATATCCTCAGCGGTTCCGTCTTTAAACGCAGACTCAAGCTCTGAAACAAGCGCTTCAATAGAGTACTGCTTTTTCAGGTTCTCAGGCAGGGAGGCTGCGGAGATTTTCAATGGCGTTAGCGTGCCCTTCAACTTGGTCAATAGCTCGAGCTCTGCTTCAGACTCCTTCTTGAGCAAAACAAATTCCCTCTGGAGCTTGTCCACTGCAGTGCCTTCCCCAAATGAGGTCTTGAGCTCAAGATATTTCTTTTTCAAGACAGGATTCTTGGTCGAAGAAACCAAAGCCGCAAGGCCTTTTATCTCCCTGGAAAAATCGGCTTTTGCCCTGGCTGCCTCTGCCTTGCATCTTTTATCCTCAAGCTCAACGATAAGCTCTGAAGTATCATCAAGAATGCCAGGAAAATCCTCTGTGAGATAAATCCTTGGGTCATTAAGCAGGGTAAGCATGCGTTTGACCTTCCCTGTATCGTCATAAGGGAGAAGAGACTCAAGCTTTGTCCAAGAGAGCTCTGTCTTTCTAAGGCGTTTTGTGAGATTGCTCGTAATAGCCAGTTTCTTTTTAGAAGAGGCGATCATCGAGGTCATCAGCTCTTTATCCTGCTGTATTTTACTATAGAGTTCCCTCCAGGACTTAAAATGCCGCGTGCAGAACTCGAACAAAATCTCTGAACGAGGCATCCCTTTCATAAACTTGTCAATATCCAGTTCAGATGAGCGTACCTGTTGAAAAATCGCCGCTTTTATCTCGTCTTTCTCAGCATCACTCAAAGCTTCCTTATAGTCAAAAGAACATTCCATCAAAATAAGATTAGCGTTTAAAGATTTCTTTGCGCTGTAATAGACCCCATACTCTATGAGAATATCCAGGGCCTGCTTTTTCAATGCCAGAATTTTCTTATGATCAAATGAAGACAGGTCAATGGAGCGGTCAAAACCAGCATCACCGGCCAGCTTTGTCATCTTTTTTGCCCTTTTAGCCATCTTTGCAGCATGCGCAAGATTTGAATGAAGAAGATGCACCATTGACAGAAAACCAAGGAGTTTATAATCGTCTTTTGCCCTAGTTTCAAAGCCTTTGGGAAGAATGTTAGTAAAAACCAGATTGCTCCTTTTCTGGACATCTTCTATATTATGGATGATGTACTTCCCCTTCTTGTTATAGCTGACAAGCGTGACGATCAGATTCTCATAATCCCTATCTTCCACGAACTTCCTTACAAGCCCCTCATACATGGCATTAAGATTCTGATTTTGCGAAACGAGTTCATGGATCAAATTATGTATCTGCGTAACCGATTCGGATAAGGCCATATGAGAGATATGAAGCATCAAGTATATTTAAGTTAGGGGGCTGAGGGAGAAATATATCGGTCTGCGATGGCTCACGCTCGCTCAACAGTTCTCAAAAAAAAAGTGAAAACCATCATAGGTTGTTCATGTGTCGCCAAGGCATGGAAGCATGTCAGGCGGTTAGTGGCGGCGGGCTAAACACCTCGCGTGAGCTCGGTGCGTACACCCCCGCTCTATCAAACTCATGTTCTATGAGAGCCTGTGTTGACTCTTTTCTAGGCGCGCTTCGAGCTTAGATGCTTTCAGCTCTTATCGCTTGGCGCGTAGCTGCTCGGCAATGCCCTGCCGGACAACCGATAGACCAGTGGCGCCCACACTTCGTTCCTCTCGTACTTGAAGCATGTTCCTATCAGTCAACAAACACTTCTAGTAGATATATGCCAAACTGTCTCGCGACGTTCTAAACCAAGCTCACGAGACCCTTTAACCGGTGAACACCCTTACCCTTGGCTCCTGCTGCAGAGCCAGGATGGGTCGAGCCGACATCGAAGTAACAAGCCACGGGGTCGATGGGTACTCTCGCCCGTGACAATCCAGTTATCCCCGGGGTAGCTTTTCTGAAATCTCCTTCTCCCACCAGTGAAATAAGGAGGTTCGCTAAACCCTGCTTTCGCACCTGTGTCCCTCATTTTGCGGAACGCAGTTAAGCCAGCTTTTGCTTTTGCACTCTACATCCGATTTCTGACCGGATTGAGCTGACCTTTGGGCCCCGATGATTCCTTATCGTCGGGGTGCCGCCCCAGCCAAACGGCCCATCTGCAGCTGTCCCTCTTGCGAGGTAAGAAGTGTATTCAAAGAATAGCGGTGTTTCATCGTTCGCTCCCCTTGAGCTAGCGCCCAAGGATCGACGCGTCCCGCCTACCCTACAAAACTTTGGGTACACCACAACAACAGACTGCCGAAAAGCTCCACGGGGTCTTATCTTCCCACTAGAAGTCTGTGGTCCGTTCACCACAATGACATGTTCGCGGAGTCTGAGGAGGGGACAGCGGGAGCCAAGTTTGCCCTTCATGCAGGCCGACAATTAATCGGCAAGGAATTTCGCTACCTTAAGAGGGTTATAGTTACCCCCTCCCTTCAGCGGCGCTTTGCCCGGTTGAAACCGGGTTTGACGTACCGCCAGTGGGAAGGACTCAGCTACCATACACACCGTTTCCGGCTCGCGGTAGCCTGCGTTTTTATTAAACAGTCCGGCCCCCCTAGTTATTGAACCCTACTTGTCCTTGCGGGAAGTAGGGACCCCTTCTTCCGAAGTTACGGGGCTAATTTGCCGAATTCCCTCTCCATCAGTTATAACTCCATACGCCTTAGGCTTCTCACCTAGAGCACCAGTGTCGGTTCTCGGTACGATTGCCTGAGCAGAACAATTATCACTTTTCACCGGCTCCAAACATCGGCTGAACCACCTTACGGCAGCTATTCGTGCTTTCCCAGAGATCTCTCCATTACGGAACTCCTCCCGGTTACACACTTAAACAGGCAGACAAACCCGCTCAACCTAGTTCGAAGCGTCATGATAAAAGCATAGCACTCAAGCAGCACAGGAATATTAACCTGTTTCCCTTTTCCCGGTCGTCGGTTAAGAGACCGGTTAGGATCGGCTAACCCTCCTCTGATAACCATGTCGGAGGAACCCTTGCTCTTTCGGCGGCAGGGATTCTCACCCTGCTATGCTGCTACTACTGCCTGGATTCTTATTCCAATGCGGTCCACACCCCCTTAAAGGAGTGCTTCTCTCCGCACAGGACACCAACCTACCTGATCACGTTTCCGTGCTTTAGGGTATCGGAAGTGTATTTAGCCCCGTGCATTTTCAGGGCCGAAAATCTCGGTAGGTAATCTGTTACGAACTTTTTAAAGGATGGCTGCTTCTGAGCCTACCTCCCTACTGTCTGAGATCCTCGACGCCATTCATCTTTGACACTTAATACACATTTAGGGCCCTTAACCCTAAGTGGGGTTGTTCCCCTTTTGCTTAACCAGCTTACCCAGTCAGCTAAATTGCAGCCGTCTACAGTGCATATGCATTCGGAGTTTGACAAGGAACCGACCCCTTTCGGGGCCTAAATTCCAAATCGGTAGCTCTACCTCATATGCGACCTCGGACTGATCTAAACTAAGGTTTATTTCGGTGGGAACCAGCTATTCCCGCGTTCGATTGGCTTTTCACCCCTAAGCCCAGGTCATGTAAGTGAATAGGATCAACTTATCTACAGGCCTCCATCCCCCTTTCGAGAGATTTCGCCTTACCCAGGATTAGATCACGCGGATTCGGGTGATACCATAGTGACTCCAGGCCCTATTAAGACCCCGTCCCTCTGCACACAAGGTGCATGCGGACTGTTGCTTTCGCTGCGGCTCCGTGCCTTCGCACTTAACCTTGCCACGCCAGTATACTCCCAGGCCCGTTATTCAAAACGTACATTGCAACACTACTGACCCAGCCTCTTACTAACGCCTCACGACGTATTCATTCGGCCGGGCACCATCGCTCGTGCCACAACAGACTGTCACTATCTGGTTTCAAGCTCTTTTAACCTCTCGCCAGAGGTACTTTTCAGCATTCCCTCACGGTACATAGTACTCTATCGGTCTCTGAACGTATTTAGGGTTGGAAGTTGGTGCCTCCCATTCACCGAGAATATCCAATCCCGGCTACTCAGGGCTCTGCCCACATCTTTTCCCACTTAGCATACGGGGCTATCACCCTTTACCGCGGCACGTTCCAGTGCACTTCTGCTCATGTTCAAAGATGCTTGAACAGGCCCAAACATCACATCCCCCATATGTCACCATATGGGATTCGATTTGCCCTATACCCTTTTCGATCGCCTTTACTAAGGGTATCTCAGTTGATTTCTTTTCCTGCGGATACTAAGATGCTTCACTTCTCCGCGTTACCCTTCCTTATCGGAATACACCCGAAGGTGTCGGAAGTCCTATTAGGGAACCTCGGGATCAAAGACCGCATGCATCTCCCCCGAGCGTTTCGCCGCTTGCCGCGCCCTTCTTCAGCGCCAACATCAATAACAGTTCGAACCCCGGGATGCATATCCTGCGTTCCTTTTGTGGCGGCTGTAACATCGGTAACGCTGTGCGTGGCAAAATCAACTTCCTTTCTGACGCTGCCTGTAGATGTTATTGAGTCTATCTGATCCCTGCTTAAACC
>JAIVYC010000009.1:0-10683 GCA_048635645.1 Sulfurovum sp.
GCAGTGCAGGAAGAAATGGCATGGCAAATCCTTCGGAAGGGATCGTTTCCGGGATGAACCGCTTTCTCAAGACCATTGGCATCTCTTTCAGGCGGGACCCTGAGACAAAAAGGCCAAGGGCCAATAAGGCAGATTCTGTGAAGGACAGGGAGCAAAAGGTCTCTGGGAACTACTATTATAGTATATAAGCTCTTAAGAGTGAAAACATTTAAAAGCCTCCAGTTGAAAACTTTAACAAGCAGAACATAAAGACCCAATATCCTGCTTTTTGATACTTATGACCTCAACTGGACGCAATATCCTTCAAGGGCTTTCAAAGAAGCAATTGCTGAGCATCCTGTGGCGCGAAAATCCTGGCATCCATGGGATCCTCAAGCAGAACGACAGCCTGCGAAAGGCAAGAGATTCTAGCTTCGAGCTTTTGAACCGTCTTGAAAGACGGTATTATAATATCCATTCAGAGGCCGGTTTTGTTGAATTACCCCAGTTGGAAAAGAACAATGCAGTGGAATGCATTAGGGTCCTGGAGAATCTATTAAGGACCGAGAATGAGGAATTGAGCGGTTTCTCTGCGTTAAAGGCGCTCAAAGAACTGGCAGGGGATCCTTCAGATCTGGACTCAATTAGCGAGGGTTTTCTGTGTGAGTTCATTTTTCTTTTCAGAGGAGCTTATGGAAATAGCAGGATCTATTCCGAGAAGAGAGCTCCTGCTTATCTAAGCTCAAAGGGAAGGTCAGCTGCCCTGGCAAGGTCCAGGTTCCTGGATTCCTACTCCAAACAAATGTCTGGTTATTTCAGGAGATACACCTCAGGTCTGGACAAGAAGCTCATAAGAAAAAGAGCAGGGTCAAAAAAGGTCATCCTGGATTTCTTTAATGCTTCTGAAGATGACTGGACCAATTACAAGTGGCATCTGAAGAATGCGATCTATGGTCTTGATGTGCTAGAGGGGATCGTTCCCTTGAGTGAGAAAGAGAAAAGCTCGCTCAGGCTTGCTGAGGAGCTTGACATCAACTTCCAAATATCCCCCTACTACTTGTCCTTATTCAGCTTTGACAGGAGCTTTGATGACTCATGCATAAGGGCCCAGGTCCTTCCAAGCGCTGATTACTCCAGGAGCATGGCCGAGTCATTGCAGTCCAAGAAGGACCTTGATTTCATGCAGGAGAGATCGACCAGCCCTGTCCTGAACGTGACGCGCAGGTACCCCCAGATCGTGATAGTAAAGCCTTTTGACGCGTGCCCTCAGATCTGCGTTTACTGCCAGAGGAACTGGGAGATACGCTCATTGAAAAAGGTGAATGCAGCATTGGATGTAAAGCCCGCTTTGAAATGGCTGAAGGAGCATAAGACCGTGAAAGAGGTGCTCGTGACAGGTGGGGATCCTTTGAGCCTTTCAGACTCCTATCTCGATCGGCTTTTAGGGAAACTTGCTGCGATCCCTCAGCTTGAACGCATCAGGATAGGGACCAGGACGTTCGTTACAGTGCCGTTCAGGATAAGCAACGGGTTTGCTGAGATGGTCTCAAAATATCATCAGCCTGGAGAAAGAGAGGTGTGCATGGTGACCCATTTCGAGCATTCCTCTGAGATAACCCCTGATTCTGTCTCTGCTGTCAGAAAGATAAAGCAAAGGGAGATGAGCGTGTACAATCAGCAGGTCTTCACTTATTTCAATAGCAAGAAGTTCGAGACAGCTTTCCTGAGAAAGAAACTGAAGCTTTGCGGGATAGACCCCTATTACCTATTCAATACCAAGGGGAAAAAAGAGGCCCTGGATTTCAGGGTGCCTATCGCAAGGATACTTCAGGAAAGAAAGGAAGAGGCGCGTCTTCTCCCTGGCCTGGTAAGGACAGATGAGCCTGTCTTTAATGTGCCAAGGCTTGGGAAGTCGCATCTAAGGGCCTGGCAGGACCATGAGATAATAATGGTGCTTCCTGACGGCCGCAGGGTCTACAGGTTCCTACCCTGGGAATCCAAGATCAGCCTGACAGAGCCTTACGTCTATACTGATGTGTCTGTCTATGATTATCTTGCAAGGCTTGCAAATGACAAAGAAGACCTAAGGGACTATTCAACTATCTGGTATTACTTCTGACCGCCCATGCTTCCCATGAGCCGCCTGAACTGCCTTGGCATTTTTCCCTTTTTGAACATATTGATGAGCTTCTTGCTCTTATTATAGTCATCTATCATCTGCTTGACATCGCCTGTCTTTGTCCCTGAGCCCTTTGCTATGCGTTCTATTCTTGAGGCTGAGAGCAGGTCAGGGTCTTTCCTTTCCTTTTGTGTCATTGACTCTATGATGTACTTGTATCTGGTCATTCTTTCTTCGCCAGACTTAAGTACATCATCAGGCATCTTGACCCCAAGCCCCATCATCTGAACGACGTTCTTGAGAGGCCCCATTTTTTTCTGGGCCTGAAGCTGCTTGTAGAATGTCTCTATGGTGTATTGCCCGGTCAGCATCTCTTCAGGGTTGAATTCTTCTTCCTGGGCCACTTCCTGCACCTTTTCCATGAGGGCCTTTATGTCCCCGAATCCAAGCATCTTTTGCAGGAACCTGTTAGGGTCGAACTCCTCAAGGTCCTCGATCTTCTCTCCGGTCCCTATGAACACGATCGGCTGGTTGACTTGCGCGACCGCAGAGAGGGCTCCTCCTCCTTTTGCAGTCCCTTCCATTTTGGTTATGATGACGCCTGTCAAGCCGACAGATTCATTAAAGACCTTTGCTATTTCCCCTGCCTTCTGGCCTATGTCTCCGGAAAGGACAAGCCACTTCTCATCAGGCTGAAGCTCCTTGTTGAGCATGCGTATCTCCTCAAGCAGGTTCGCATCAACAGAGTCTCTTCCTGCTGAGTCCACGATGATCACGTCAGAGTCTTTGCTTTTCTCCATTGCCTCTTTGAGTATCGCGACAGGGTCTTTGTTCTCAGGGTCTCCGTATGCCTGCAGGCCTATCCTTTCACCCATTTGCCTGAGCTGCTCGAATGCTGCCGGTCTCCAGGTGTCTGTGCTTATCAGGGATGGCTTAAGGCCCTTTTTCTTAAAACGCCTGGCTATCTTTGCCGCGGTCGTTGTCTTTCCTGAGCCATAGAGCCCTACAAGAAGTATCTTCTGCTTTTTTATCTCGCTGGCTTTCCCTGTACCTAGGATCGAGAGGAGCTCATCATAGACTATCCTGACCACATGCTGTTTTCTGTCAAGTCCTGATGGGACCTTCTCGTTCAGGGCGCGTTCCTTGATCTTTTTTGAGATATCAAAGACCAATCTTACGTTCACATCGCTTGATATCAGGGCTCTCTGTATCTCTTTGACGACCTCTTCTGTCAGTTTCTTATCGACAAAGACCGCTCCGGCGATCTTATCTGTCGCGTTCCTGAGGGTCCCTCCAAGTGTTCCTAGCATTCGCCTGCCTCTTTTTCGAGCATTTTCTTTATTTTTCCAACGAGTTCCTTGAGCTCTTTTTTATCTTTGCCTTCTGCGGTTATTCTGATTATAGGTTCTGTTCCTGATGCCCTTATCAGAACCCAGCTGTCCTTCCATTCTGCTCTTATGCCATCTATCTTTGAGGTCTTCTTGGGTTTCAGCTTTTTGAGCTTTCTGCCCATCTCCGTGACTATCCTCTCCTTGTCTTTTTCCTTGCATCCTATCGTTTCTCTTTCGACAGGGTATGTCTTGATCTTTGCGAGCATCTCCTGTAGGTTTCCTTCTGATGCGAGTGCCGCGATCACAGCTGCTGTGAGCGGGCCGTCCGGGCAGAGGCTTATTTTTGGGTGTATCCATGCTCCGCAGGGTTCTCCGCCGAATATTGCGTTCGTCCTCTCTATGCCTTCAGCGACCGCCACGTCCCCGACCTTGACGCGCAGGACCTTTGCATGATGTTTTTTCGCTGTCTCTTCTATGAGCATGCTCGCGTCTACTGTTGTCACTATCTCGCCCTTTTGATGTGAGAGATAATAGTCCACTGCAAGTGCCAGTTGCTTGTCAAGAGGTATCATCCCATTCTTGTCGACAGCCACTGCCCTGTCCGCGTCCCCGTCATGGGCTATTCCAAGGTCCGCTCCTATTGCTTTGACTGTCTCTATCAGGTCTTTGAGGTTTTCCTGGTTCGGCTCTGGCTTTCTTCCAGGGAAGAACCCGTCCAGCTGGGAGTTTATTGTCGTGACCTTGCAGCCGAGTTCCCTGAAGACATATGGTGTGATAAGGCCTGCAGGCCCGCTTGCGCAGTCTATGACCACTTTCAGAGGCTTTTTAAGGCTTATGCTCTCGAGTATGGAATCCATGTGCTCTCTTGTGGCATCTTTCCTCTCTATCCTCTGTATCTGGTCCCATGCCGCTCTCTTATACCTCTTTTTTTCCACTATCCTTTCTATCTCCTTCTCCTGTGACTGCAGGAATGCCATCCCGTTCTTCTGCCACAGTTTCACTCCATTATACTCTGATGGATTATGTGATGCTGTTATCATCGCGCCTGCGTCTGCATGGTTTCTCACTGCCAGCGCGAGGGTCGGGGTGGTTGCGCATCCTATGTCAAGGACTTTTGCTCCGGTCGAGAGTATCCCTGAGATCAGGGCTGTCTGCAGGAGTTCCCCGCTTGTCCTGGTGTCTCTTGCTACCGCTATCTTGCCTGTCCTCATATAGGTGCCAAGGGCTTTCCCTATTTCCATCGCAAGCTCAGGTGTCACTTTCCCCCCATATTTTCCTCTTATCCCTGAGGTTCCAAAAAGCCGCATCTCTATTTTTATCTTTCATCAGGCTTATAAAACCTTTTTTCGCTCTAAGGCAAATTATTTAAGATTTCCAGGCTATTCTCATTAGCATATGCCGCCTACTGCACGTAAAGTCTCTATAAAATGGCTTCAGGATTCAGAGTTCTTTCGGTCAGACAACGGCTCTTATATCACAACCCCTCTTGAGCAGAAGCTGGAGCTGGCAAGGGTGCTTGCGACAGTAATTTCAAAAGAGGAGCATGGCGCCTATTCCATGCTGGTCCTTGATGATGGCTCTGACACGATCTCTGCAAAGTTCCTTGAGCCTTGCAGGCTGTCTGTCGGCGATACTGCGGATTTCTTTGCGATCCCTAAAGAGAGCGAGGAGAAAAAGTACCTGCTCGTGACCCTTGCAAGGAAAGTGAGCGACCCGAACTTTGAATGTCTTAGAAGGCTTGAGCTGCTTCAGATAAAGAAAAGCATGAAAAGCAATGCAAAAGCATCCACCAGACCACCAACGCAGAAAGAAACCACTTCAGAAAAACCGGGCATGAAGAAAGAAACCGCTTCAGAAACCCCTGCGACCGCTTCAGCAGTGGACCTGAAGAAGACGATAATAGAGCTGATAAACAGTTCCAGCTCAGGCATGCCTTACGAGACCATACTGACCTCGAACATTGGCTTTAACGAGCAGCAGATAGAGAATGCTGTCAGGGATCTCCTTAATCGCGGTGAGATCTATGAGCCAAAGATAGGTATTTATAAGAGATTATCCTAGTCTTGAAAGTTATGACCGAGTTTGATTACCACAAGCTTCTTGAAAGGGCTGAAGACCTTATTCCTAAAGACGTAAAGAGCGAGAGCAGGTTCAAGCTCCCGCCTCCTGATATAAGGATCCAGGGAAACAAGACCTTTTTCGTCAATTTCAAGGTGATCGCGGATAAGTGCGAGAGGGACCAAACGCATGTGCTGAAATACCTCTCACATGAGCTTGCGACCTCAGGGATCCTTGAGGGTCCGCAGGCTGTGTTCACAGGCAAGTTCTCTTTTGCTCATATGAAAAACAAGCTTTCTTCCTATGTCAAAGAGTTCGTGATATGCTCTGAGTGCGGAAAGCCTGACACAAAACTTGTGAAAGAGCAGAGAATGCTGTTCATGAAATGCTCTGCCTGCGGGGCAAGGCATTCAATGCGCTCCATTTAATGGACCGCTCTATCATATCAGCAAAGATCAGCCCTGGCTCTTCGGCTGTATCAGCGTCCTGAAGTAGTTCTCAGTGTCTAAATATTTTCTTGCGAACTCCTGTATCTTTTCAGGGGTTATGGAGTGCACATCTCCTATATACTTCCCGGCCGACTCATAGGTGTCATATATCTCATATTGTCCCAGGGTTCCTGCAAGCGTCAGCTTGTTATCCATTTTTGTCAGGAACTCTCCCTCCATATACCCCTTGAGCCTTGAAAGGTCTTCTTCGCTTATCCTTTGATCGCTCAGTTTCTTGAACTCCTCGACCATTATCTTTTCCACTATATCCCTGTTTTCCTTGGTGGTCGCTGTATAAACTGAGTAAAGGCCGAATGTCTTTGAGGAAAGGTAGTCAGAGTATACCGCGTATGCAAGCCCTCTCTTCTCGCGTATCTCTGTGAAAAGCACAGAGCTCATCCCTCCTGTGAGGTACTTTTGCACTGCTTTTCCTATCATCCAGTCATCATGGTCTATGCTAGGGAATTTGAATGCCAGGATCTGGTGGGCCTGGTTTATGTCTTTTTTTTCTTCTGAGGTCTGCATCCCTGCGTTCAGGTCCTCTGGTTTTTCTCTGCGCAGGGGTTCTGCCTTTTTCGCTGAAGTGAACTTCTCCTTTGCCAGGTCCACTATTTCTTCCTGGCTGGTCTTTTCAAGGTCCGCCACTATCGAAAGCACCATTCTGCCAGGGGTGTAGTATCTGGAATGGATATCTGCAAGCTCGTCTCTTGTGAAACCATCTATGTCCTCTATCGTGCCGCTGATGCTCCTGCCTATCTGGCTGCCTTTGTATGCAAGAGAAAAGATATTGTCCCATATCGCTCTTTGGGGCGTGTCCCCTATCATCTTGATCTCCTCTTGTATCACCTTTTTTTCCTGTGCCATCTCTTTTTCAGGGAACTGGGAGTTCAGGAGTATGTCTGAGAGCAGGTCTATTGCCCTGTTAAGGTGTTTCTGCGGCAGCTCGATGTAATAGGATGTCATATCCTTCATTGTCGCTGCGTTTATGTTGCCTCCGACATCATCTATGCACCTGCTTATGTCAGAGGTCGTTCTTTTCTCAGTGCCTTTGAATGCCATGTGCTCAATAAAATGCGCTGCGCCTGTGTTCGACCTGTTCTCATCGATAGGCCCGAAGTCGACCAAGGTTTCCACTGCGGATATGCTGCTTTGAGGGTAATGTGTCAGAAGGACAGTTAACCCATTATCTAGTTCCTGTCTTGTAGTTCTAAGCATATTGGATCGTTTATCCCAAGCTACTTGCGCCTCGGCGCTATCAGCGGCTCTCTTCCGCTCTTGCCCTGTTTCAAGGACCCTGGCTGTTCTTTTTCCTCTTTCGGTTGTGTCTCTCTTGGCGTTTCAATAAGATAAACGGATTTTGGAAGTTCTTTTTCAGGCTGGGCTTTCCTGTACTGTATCTCAACATCATTTCCCTTGGCTGGAAGTGCCTCTACTTTGTCGGCAAGTTTCTTTGTCTCTTCTTCCTGCTTTGGTATGCTTGCAGTGACCTGCTCTATCACCTTGAATGACTCTATAAGGCTTTTTCCTCGCTCATTCATACTTATATCCAGCACTTCAAGTTCGCACAGGGTCTTCAGAGAGTCTCCTGAAAGCGTCTTTATGTGTTGCGGGTCCTCCTCTAGTTTGCGGAGATCAGGTATGATGGATCGTATCTTCTCAACACCATCCAAAGCCTTGCCTGATGGAGCTGCTTTTCCCGCAGGCTCACCTCTGGCCTTTTTTTCCTCTCTTTCTTCCATTTCCCGTATAAAACCTGTGATCCCAAGTCCCATATCAATAGAAATACCCTGAATGTTTTTAATATTATCGCAAAAAAAGGCCTGTGTTTTGTCTGCTCATTATTATATCATTTATATAGAATATAGCCCAAGCTTGCACTTATGACACTTAAGAAAGAGAGCTGTTCAGAGAAGAAAGAGAGCAGTTCAGAGAACCCAGAGCTCATCCCAAGGATCTTTGATGTAAAGAGATGCAGGGCCTGCGAAAAGTTCCTGGTCGGGAGGAACTGGCGCAGGACCAGCCCGGAGCCTCTAATAGAGAGCCTGCTCTCAAAGCATCTTGACACGCGCTTTGAGCTTGAGCTTTCAGACCCCATAAAGAGAAAGAAGTACCTTGAAACAAGGTTCAGGGTCCTTCGCAAGGACCTTCCGTCGCTCAGAAGCTCTCTTAGGATATACCCAACGCTCTGCAATTTCTGCTCAAAGCGCGCAGGCGGCTATTACGAGGCAGTGCTTCAGGTGAGGTCTGAAAAGCGGCTGACCCAGGACCAGGCAGATATGGTCCTTAAGTTGATAGATGAGAAAGCCAAAAAGAGAGATGTGATATTAAGGTTCAGGAACCTTGAGAACGGCTTTGATGTTGAGATAGCTCCTGTATCTTTTGCGCGCATGCTTGAAAAGGAGCTCAGAGCTGTCGGGCTCTCGATGACCGTGACCGCGAAGAACGTCTCAAGGGACAACCAGGCAGGAAAGGACATATATCGGGTCACCATCTGCGCAAGGTTCCCTGGTTATTCACCTGGAGATTTCGTGTCCTTTGAAAGGGGCGCATATCGCATCATAGGGGTCGGGAGAAAGATAGTCCTTCTGAACAGTGAGGGAAAGAAAAAAAGGGTCGCGCCTGACAATTTCAAAAAGTCGCATGTTTTACTGGAACTCTCAGAAATCCGAGAGCTAATTCAATTACTCCTTGGCAACCAGGGTACTTGTGTCCTTTAACGTAACCACAATAATATTCTTAATTTTCTTATCAGAGATGTCAGTAGTATGAAAATAATCAATAGTCAATAATCAATAGTCAATCGCAAAAAGCACAGCCGGCGCTTCAATTAACATCTGGTCACTGCATGTGCCCATGACAATGGCCTTGCCCGGGCATTCTGCCACACACATGCCGCAACCCTGGCAAAGACCGGGATCAATGTAGGCCGCGCCGGTTTCATGGTCAATATAAGGAACGCTAAAAGGGCAGGTCCTGACACAGGTGCAGCACACTGCGCATTTTTCCGGGTTGACCTCAGCCACCATCCCTCCCACCTGGACCTTGTCCTGGCTCAGAATTTCCAGGGCCCGGGCGGCTGCGGCTTTGGCCTGGGTGATGCTGTCTCCCGTATCTTTGGGATAAAGACCAAGGCCTGCCAGATAGACACCCTCACTGCTGGCATCCACAGGTTTCATCTTTTCCGGGGATTCGGCAAAAAATCCGTTACGGTCCAGATTTACCCTGAAGATATCGGCCAATTCCTGATTGCTGTTTCCCACAATTGCACTTTGCAGGGAGACAAAGTCGGCTGTAAGACCGACGGGTCTTTCCAGGATCGGATCATAAACTGTCACGTTGAGCTTATCCTCATTGTCCAGAGACTCGACCACCGGCTTGTTCTCAAGATCATAACGGATAAAGATCACCCCTTTGTCCCGTGCTTCCTTGTAAAGGTTTTCCCTTTCTCCGTATGTGCGCATCTCTCGATAAAGGACATAAATATTCATGCCCGGGTTTTTTATTTTTAGATCAACAGCCGTCCTAACCGTGAAAGAACAGCAGAAATTACTGCAATGCGGCACGTCAGGTTCCCTGGACCCCACGCACTGTATGAAGACGCCTGCCTTAGCGTCCTCAATGGATTTGGGGTCCTTTAGCAATTTTTCGCTCAGTTCGGACCACAGATAGACATTTTTGTTTTTGCCGTATAAATACTCCCTCGGTTCGATGGGATTTCCACCTGGTGCCAGGATACTTACACCATGAGATATACTTTTCTCTTTCCCCTTTTTTTCTACAATGGAAACGAATTTACCTGCAAATCCCTTGTTCTCCTTAACCGTAGCTTCGGTCATCACCTTGATGTTTTTGTCTTTTTTGACCGAAGAGATAAGGTCCTTAAGGTATTTCTGGACATCATATCCCTGCCAGGTGGCCTTTACATGACGGCCATGCCCGCCAAGTTCTTTTTCTTTTTCTACAAGAGTGACCGGATAACCTTCTCTGGAAATGGCGACAGCAGTTTCAAGACCGGCAATACCGCCTCCGACCACCAGGGCCCGCTTGACAACCGGTATTTGCCTTAGAGGTGGCGGCGTTATAAGGGCGACCCGGGCAACACCCATCCGGATCCGATCTCTTAATTGCACATTTGCCGTCCCTGGATCAATAGCCCTCAAGTCCACTGTCTCGTAAAGGTATGGATTTAGCCCGGCCAGCTTAAGGGCTTCCTCAATGAGATTTTTATGCACTGCCGGCGTGCAACTTGCGAAGACCAGTCTGTTGGCATCGGTTTCTTTTATCTTATCCGTGATGCTGGTCAGGATATCGCCCTCGACCCTTATGGTGGAGCTGACACCGGGAATTTCCTTTGCCTGCTTTTCCAGGTCAGCACTTAGGTCAGGTGCCATACCGGGACAGAAGTGATAGGCAAGGAGGACCTTGGGTTTCTTTGCCCCGGATTTTGAGGGCTTCGGGTAGCCTGGCGGAGGTGAAAACGATTCAGGCCCCAATATGGCGGCGACTTCAGATACCGAAGCAGCAGCCTGGGTGATGGATTCGCCAATATCAAAAGGTCCGCTCAGTCCACCACAAACAAATATGCCGGGAATATTGGTCGAAACGGGTTTGAAGGGTTCCTTGTCCACAAATTGATTTTCATTTATATCCACCCCGATTTTCCTGGCCAGCTCAATGGCCTATCCGGATGGTCTGCGGCCAACAGAAA
>JAIVYC010000010.1:0-10101 GCA_048635645.1 Sulfurovum sp.
ATCTCATATGCGAGCGTGTCACCTTTCTTGACACGGGCAGCACATCCTACGAGCTTGCCGAAAGCCTTTGCCATGCCTGTTGAGAACCTGTCAGCACCTGCTCCTGTCGCCATGCAGTTCTCTCTCAGTATATGATGAGGATACTTTGTTATACGAAAATGATAGTTCGAGACACCAATGTTCTTCTCAAGGGTCTTGTTGCCTGTTATCCTTGCAGACTCCAGCGCATTGCTTCTTATTTGCATGTCCTTTTTAGCGACAAGTTCGATCCTCCAGTCAAAAGGGGCCTTTTTGTTGCCCATCTCGAACTCCCTTATCTTTGGAGCTGGGACTCCCTTGATAAACGCCTTTTTCTGCACCCTTACAGACGTCCTTGTGTAAGGTCTTTTCATATATCTATAACATTTTGCAGGTCTAAGTCCCATAAGTATCACTCAATGAACCCTACTTTATTCTGCGGTCCTAAATATAAACCTTGTGGTGTAAGCAGGGTTTGCTTTTTAATAGGCAGGATCCTGGAATTTACGAGCACGACTTCCTTAGTTCTTCTCCGACAATATGAGCTCTTATCGTGAATTTTTTTGAAAGAAGCTCCTTAAGCGGCTTAACATGCTCTGCTCCACATAAAAGTGCGCTGCCGGATGCGTAGTTTTCGCTTATATTCCTGCAAACGCTTTTTTCCCTTTTAGGATCAATGGAGGCGAGCTTATCTTTTGCGGTATTTGAAAGCTGATTAAGCTCATTTTGTACCTCTATTATTGTCTCTATGCCTAATGCCTTAAGCAGTGCAGGATCTGTTCCAGATAGGGATCTAAAAGCAAACTCTTTCATATTCAGAATTTCGAGCATGACCCCTGCCTGTCTGAAGCATTGGTCATTTTCAACAGGGACAATGTCAACTATCCCTGCTTTGTGAGCTACAGTTATATGAGACAAGCCGAACATAGAATGGACAAGACCTTTGGAATTTTCGAAATATGTTTCAAACACAGCTTTTATAAGAGGGTGTATTCTTGTTTTGGATAAGTATTTTTTCACGTCTTCCTTTTTCTGCATATCCCCCTTGAGGTGTTCTTCTCGAAGTTCTGATCTAACCTGTTCTATATTGCGAGTCTCTTTGAATCTTGCATAGATCTTCTTCCTCTTTTCACTATCCTCTGCCTCGTAGAAGAGTCTTTTGATGCCCTCTTTTCTTAGTATCTGCACTTCTTCCTGAAGTATCTCTTTGTTTATCCTCTGCAGCAATCTCTTTGTTTCCCCTTTGTCCGCTTTTATGTCTGCTATGACCCTCTGCCCGTTCTTGGACTCTTTTATTTTCACTTTTAGCTTTCCTCGGCTCCTTAACATGGCTTCGAGGGTATGTGGGTGCGATTCGCCTATTAGCACCAGCACTGGTTTTTCAGACATGTTAAGCGATATCAGCTGTTAGTTGATATATATTTCTCTTGATCTGAGATAGAAACAATTTAGCGAAATCTTATATATCCTCTCATGCTTAATTTATCCCATGGACCCGTTCGAGTTCCTTGCAGAGACAAACCTGGTCAAGAACGATATAATAGCATCCTTCACGCGCACAGGCTATCACGTCAAGCCGGACACGATAGTCGATGACATGCTCGCGTTCCGCCTTTATTCCAGGGGGAAACGCATAGGCAGCTTTGCATCCCCATTCAAGCAGGAATCAAGAAAAAGACACTTTCTCCTTTTCGGCTTCAGGGACAGGCAGAAAATGCGCGAGCTGGCCTCGATAATAGAGATATCCTCAAAGTTCCAAGAGAGCGGCATGAAGCTAAGCCTGAAGAACTGATCTCCTAAGAATTGTCCTCTTTTCTAGTTTGTTTATCTTGACATACCGAACAAACCATTTTTTACCTGTTCTCAGTTCTGCTGATCTCAAGAAATGGGTCGCCTCTCGGCCCCACACGCATTTAATATATCTTATTCGTTTACTGGAATGGTATTGAAATGTTATTTCAGAGATACGTTGAGAATTACGTCGCAAGGCAGAGTTCCCGAAAGAGCAAATTGCCTTTTTACGATGAGGAAAAGAAGTGCAAGCAGGGACTTATGTCAACGCTGCTGTCCGTGAGACCTGGCTATTTCGATCGCTCATTAACAACGTATCTTGACAATCTATCTACAATGAAGAATTATGATTTTTCGGGAAAAACAGTCCTCGAGATCGGGTGCGGCTATGGCACCGCGCTCTTCGAGCTCTTGAATAAGATAGGGCCTGCCGGACGGCTTGTTGTGCTGGATATAGAGGGCGAGTTGCTGGAAATAGCGAAAAAAAGGCTCATCAAAAAATTGAAGGACAAGGGCCTGCGGGACACCTATGAAGTCGTGAAAATTAGCGACCCTATCGACGCGGATTTTGACCGCAAGTTCCAAGAGAAATACCCTGGCAAAAGCGCCGTCATATTCGTGCACGCCGACGCAGAGGAAGTCGGGAAGTGGAGCAGGCCCCAGTATTTCGACGTCATCATAGCATATGAGGTTTTTGCTTACATCGATGATAAGATCTCTGCCATGCTGCAAATGCTAAACTTGTTGAAACTTGGCGGGAAGATCTTTGCGAGCATTGACCATGGGAATTCTGTTGAGCTGATCGATGGGTTGAGCAATGATAGAGTAGGAGACCTAACGAAAGAGATCTATACAAATAAGGGCGGTGTGATCCGGGGAGATGCCTGGCTTTCTTCTGCACGCAAATCGCGTGCCACAATAATCAAGGATTTTTGTCAAAAAGACACTAAACCCTTATACATTAAAGATTTTTTAAAGAATTATTTTAAAGATCTGGAGGTTCAAGTAGAGGATAACATAAGATTCACTATCACTCTGAAAAAAGACAGATATCCGAAAATCAAAAAAGAGATCCCGAACTACGCGTTCTCAGATGCATGGACCGGTTCCACCGTGCGGAAAGTCTATGTTGATTCTTTTTATATGGTCTGAATTATTTTCTAAGCAATGTGAAGAAATATGAGAGGAAGGCTAGGGTCAAAAAGATCTCAGGAAGATTTGCACTTATGAGATAAGCAGGCGTCCAGAAGAGGTCCATATTAGTGGCTAGATACGCATCAAAGAGCGCCCAGCTCATCACGAACAGGACAAAAGTGAATCCAACCGCCTTGAGAGCCGGAGATATCAGTAACCTGAATCCCCTGGAGCCTGCACTAAAGTATTTGTCATACCCAGAAATAAGGAAAACAGCAAAGAACAGAGGTAGAGTGCCAATTATGAATCCGCTCAGGTTGGTGAGGAACCGAACCTCTGTCCAGAGGAGGGAGTGCTCTATAATGTATACAGGGATCAGAAGAAGCAGGACACCGAAAAGAGCACTTATGAAAGGGCCGACGATCCCGAAGGTCTGGAGCCACCATGTGCGCAGCTTTTCTCCATGCTCTTGCCCGATCTTCCCTATCTTCTGGCAAAAGCGCTCCATGAGCGTGCCGAACTCCTCGGCAAAAAAGCGCTCTATGAGCGTGTCGAACTCCTCGGCAACAGTGTCTATCCTTTCCTCCAGATTTGGCGCTCTGCTTTTCCTCTTTGGCCTTTTCTCTTTGGCGGTCTTTCCTTTCTTTTTCATTGTTCCTGAGAATGGCTAACAGGGCCGTGATTTAAATAGCTTTCCCTGAGAAGACAGAAAAAGCCTGAGTAAATAGAAGAAGGTCCCTCGGGCCGGATTTGAACCAGCAACTTGTCGGTATCGGTCTCTCAACTCCCTGATAAAGGGAGCTGACAAGGCTACAGCCGACCGCACTACCAGATTGTACTACCGAGGGATGAAAAACACATCTCAGGCAAGGCATAGACTTTAGTACCACTATTTTTAAAAGTTTCTATTCAATTGCCTGAGCGGGCAGAACCTATATAAGTTGATTAGAGCAGTTTATGGACTGCAGCAATGAACTTTAGAAGGGTTTTAGATCAGGGATCAGGGGAGTTCAAGGAGATCTGGAGGATATATCTAACGTCCTTTCCAGCAAATCAAAGAAGAACTTTAGAGGGACAGATCATGCTCTTTGGAAAGAGGCAGTACTCTCTTCTTGCAGTCTATGAAGGAAGCCAGTTGGCCGGCTTTATCTCAGAATGGGGCCTGGATCAGTTTATTTTTGTAGAACATTTCGCAGTAAGAGAAAGCTTCAGAGGAAAAGGCTTTGGGACAAGGATCCTGAAAGAATACCTGGCGCGAAAAGACAAGACAGTTATTCTAGAATCTGAAAGGCCTGAATATGAAGAAGCTAAAAAAAGGATCAGCTTTTACGGCAAGGCAGGATTCAGGCTTAATTCCTATGATTACAGCCATCCACCGTATGACGGCTGCGAGGATTCGGCCTCTCTTTTTTTAATGTCTTTCCCTAAAGAAGTAGATGAATATGATCTCTTTGAAATACAAGAGATACTTCACAAGACAGTTTATTGCAAAGAGAAAGAAAGATTCCTCTATTCAGAGGAGAAATGCAATGGCTCACTTCTGGCAAAATAGAGCTTGCCTACAGTGTTCCTTGCCTGCGCGCTTGCCCTTGGCAAATGCACATCTGTCAGCAGGGTCTTCAACTTATAGACCAGGACCCTCTCCTCAGAAGGAAGCATCTTATTGACCGTCCAAATATACTCTATCTCGTTCTCCCGCTCATTGACCTGCGACGGGTTGAGAGTGGTGAACTTTTTCA
This sequence comes from Sulfurovum sp., assembly GCA_048635645.1. GTDB lineage: Archaea > Undinarchaeota > CAZHTU01 > CAZHTU01 > JAIVYC01 > JAIVYC01. Next base: position 4,683 of record JAIVYC010000010.1, read on the forward strand.
TGTCAATATTGTTCGGAATGGCATCGGTTATGAATATATTCTCAATAGCCTCCTTTGAAAGGTTCTTCAGGATAAGAGCAATGGATATCTCAACATGCTTTTTGCCAATGCCCACCGCGGAGATGGTCTTCTCAAGCGAGATCTTCGGCCTTAAGGTGTAAGACCGGTACCAGATGAATACAAGAAGCCCGGCGATCACCAGCAGGAGAAGATAAACAAGGGATAGTACCCGGCCATAAGTGGAAACCACGACCGTTTTTGTCTGTCCCGGAAGGACCTCCACGTCCATAACATAGCCACCCTCCTTCCTGCTATACGGGTCAGTGGATGTCATGAACCGAGACTCAAGCCATGTAGGCTTGACAATTATCTGTTTCGTTGCCACCACATTGCCGGTGTTCCTGATCGTGTATGTGATCTGCTTGCGTATGAACTCCTCTTCAGTGCTGGTCTCAACACTCACTTCATGCTTTGTCCCAACCCTTATCGAGTCCTTTGCCCGTATTATCTCCTTTCCCTTGTTCGAAAGCACCGCATGGAACTCATAGGTCCCTGGCTCTACCAGAGCCTCAAGGACCTCATCATAAGTATCAGAGATGTATGAGTTCGGGCTGAGGGTCTCAAGAGCCTTTGTCTCCTGCCAGGCGGTCTCACCGTCTTTCACTATAGAGTAGGTGATCGAAAGTAGGGAATACTGGATCGTTCCGGAGTTCTCGATCATTGTGCTCACCAGAAGCGGCTCCCCTGGTGTCAATGTCCTTGCAGTTACCTCTGTCTCCATCTTCAGTTTCTCAGAAGCAAGCACATTAAGGGTAAATGTCTCTTTGTCAGAGATCTTTGGGCTCCCCTCGATGAACGCAAAAACAGTGAAGGCATACGCATCAGCCACTGCATCCTTGGGGGGTTCAATGTACAATATAGTATCCTTTGTGGATTTTGCATCTACCGTCAGCTTATACTTGGTCAAAGTGGCCCATGCATTCTCAGAGCCGGTCACCTGGAGCCTTACGTCGACCTCATGCTCATTAGGATTGAAAACGGTTATAGTGAACGGAAGCTGCTGCTGAGGGGTTGCAGTGTTCTTGTCATAAGCCACGTTCACAGATATATAGTCAGCGGCAAGGCCAAGACCGGATAACAGCAAGAGCAGTAATACAGCTTTCTTTTTCATGCACAACCTTAATAGCAAGTATAATATAAATCCTGCGGAATTCCCTCTTTCATGTTAAAACACTATTTTCCAAAAACATACGCCTGGCGCGTTGCAGAGATCCTGGAGTCCTTCTCTCTTCTCCATGGGCAAAAGTCCTTTGAGCTCTCTTTCCAGAAGATACACCTCACAAGATCACACATTTCAAGTATGTTCACAGACCTTAAACCTCCAGACCAGTTCAAGGTCTCAAATGCTGCCGCCCTGATAAAATGCGGCCTGTCACCCGCTCCGCCTATCCTGTTCTCATTTGAGGACCGCAGTATTGTCAAGGGAGAACTCATATCCCTTCTGGCCAGCCTGCTTGCAGGCGAGGACTCCATATATATGCTTAAAGCCAGGATATCAGACTATCCCGGATCCCTCTTATCCCCAGTCTCTGATATGCTTGAGGATGCAGACCCAGGACCTCTCTCCTCATCAGAGGTCCTCAAGCAGGAGATGCAGGTCAAGGCAGAGTATGAGATAGTGAAGGCAGGAGATCTTGAGGAGTACCTTGAAAGAATAAGGTCAGAGATATCCAAAGAGCTTGAAGCAAGAGAGCTCAAGGCAGACTGGAACTAAAAAATCGAATGGGGCTATCCAGATTTGAACTGGAGTCACCGCCTCCCAAAGGCGGAAGGATGCCAAGCTACCCCATAGCCCCACGTATCGCTCAATATAGGTGCTGGCGTTTTTAATGCTTTTGGATGAACCAAAAGATACCTCTGACCGCTTCGCTCGGTTCTAAATGGCGAATGCGAAGAATTGAGGGATTTGGTTTAAAAGATCGGGTAAATTTGAAAGGTGGTTGGGTGAACAGATTTTCTTGGTTCTCATGACCAACTTAGTCTTCTCAGAGTCCACTCTTGCTCTGATCGTCTCGAGCCTTTTGTCGAACTCTTCCTGCATAACCTCATCTATTTCAAGATCAAAACCCATCCTTTATCACCAATGGGTCAAAGAGTTCCCTGTTTAAATAGGTTTTGTTTTTAGAAGATCCTGTATCTATGTTGATCTAAAGAAATAGTATGGTGTAAAAATCTAAAAAAATGGTATGAAAATAGAAATGCGCCCGCCATACCAATGACGGACGCTCAATCCTTGAGATATTATATGTAGTAATTCTTGGTTGAATATATAATTAGTATCTCTTTGGTCTGCGTTGCTGGTAACATTCCCTGCAGTACACAGGTCTGTCCTCAGATGGTTTAAAAGGCACTTCAGTTTCCTGTTTGCAGTCTGCGCAAATTGCTTTGTGCATCTCTCTTGGAACTCTTGGCCTGAAGCCACCGCTTCCACCGCTTCCTCCGCTAAAGTTATCTCTGCTTCCGCGGAAGTTATCTCGTCTGTCGTCCATATCGGTCATTCTCCTTATATCTCTTATATTTACTAAACCAATTGAGCTAAAAGAAAACTACACCAGAGGGAAATAATCCCTAGAGGGAATGATCCCCCACTAATATACCTTACTTCATAAAGCCAATTGCTTTAATATCACTAACTTGAACTCACCACTATATAAACCTTTGGAACTGGCTGAAAGGTGGATCATTCTGCCGAAAAACCTTTGGAACAGGAAAATGCTGATCGAAAAAAAGCCTCGGAAGAGATTCGAACTCTTGACCTGCGGTTTACAAAACCGCCGCACCACCAGACTGTGCTACCGAGGCATCTCTGTTTTTTACCGTTATGCAGGTATTTAACTGTTTTTATCCCTTTTTTGTGCTGCAGAGGAATTGGCAGAACTGGTCCCCTCTTATCACGCATTTTGTTTCCTTGCAATCTGCCTTTCCTGCAGATGCTATCTCAAATATACCTGCGAGAGAGCCTTTGATGAACTCGCAGACCTCTGCCCTGCATATGTTGCTTCCGTCAGGCATGAGCGGGCGGGGGCTGTTTTTGTAATAGACAAGCATCGAGCTCTCATTCTGCTCGAGGATATTCGCATTTCCCCAGCCATAAGCAGAAAGGATCTCTGCCATGCATCCAGGGACCTCTTTTTTTTCCAGTCTGTTCTTTAACATGTCATTCCCAAGGCCTCTGGACATTTCCTTTGCAGACCCATATATGGCTGTCCTGGCCTTTTTCACCGAAGCGACCTTTGAGAACTGTTCAGCAAGAAAAACAAAGAACTCAGGGGGCAGGAAAACGAATCTATGCCCTATGGCCGAGAAGTTCCCTTTCTCAAGGCTTATCTGCCCAGTATACAGGAGCTTTTTGAAAAGCTTTTCATTCATCTGGAATTAGCTTTCCTGCGGAAAGCACGTTGTAGAACTGGCCCATTGCAAAGGCAATGCAGAGGATCCCGCCGAACAGGACAACATTCAACCAGAGCTTGAACGCTGGAAACGTGACATCGAATATTTGTTGATATATGCTTGAGATGGAATGGATCAAAAGAAATGCGATACCTACTGTCATGAATGACCATTCGCTTGGGGATCTCACCCATGGGACCACATGCATGAGAATTTTCAGGCCAAAATACAAGGCCGCGATACCCATGAACATAGAGGCCATTGTGAAAAACAATGGTAGATCAACTGTCATTACACATCACCTGTTAGAACTCACAGTTTATGTGTTAATAAAGTTTACTATCTTCTCTTATCCGTTGCATGCATCTTCCGGCAGAGTCAGCGCAAAGGGTTCCGCCGTTCCCATATCCTTTAGTGTCGGTTCCAACAAGATACAGGCCTTTGATGCTTGTTCTGTGGTCAGGAAGGTCCCATATCGAGTGGTCCAGCCCTTCTACTAATTCTTTTGCGCTATACCCCAGCATTTTGCATAAAGCGGGATTGGCATATTTGAATCTCTTTGTTTCAACGTCTGCTATGAGTATTCCATCCAGAGCAACTTCAAACAAGGTCTTATATCTCTCTTCGGATTCTCTTATCGCCTCCTGGGCGGCTTTCCGTTCGGCGATGTCCCTGGTTATTCCCTGAAGACCGATTAGCTTGCCCTGACTATTGAGAAGCACCTTACTGGAAATTTCTACATCTACTTCATCGTTCTCGTTGTTAAGCATTTTGGTCTCAAAGGTAATATGAGTAAAAGTCTTATAATTTTTGAGGGTTTTGGCAGCCAGAATACCAACCCTTAAAAACTCTTTTTTCTTGAAATGCGAGCTTAGTTTTGTACCAACCCACTGTTCCGGTTTAAAGCCCATTATTCTTTCCACAGAAGGGCTTAGATAAGTAAATCTCAGCCCGGTATCCACCACCCAGACACAATCAACAGAATTCTCTGATAGTAAACGGAATTTTTCTTCGCTCTCCCGCAGCGTTTCCTCCACCTGTTTGCGCTCGGTGATGTCCTCCCCAGAAGCCATGGTGGCACATATCCTGCCATGTTCGTCTCTCAATATGGTATTATGCCATGCGACGATTCTCTCCTCGCCGTGTTTGGTCAAAACAGGGTTTTCATAATATTCAACCGGCTCAATCTCTCCTGCTATCAGCGATTTAAAAACCCTTGCCACTTTATATCTCAATCTCTTCGGAACGAAATTATCGAACCAGTCTTTGCCAGTGATCTCCTCTTCCTCTTCGTATCCCAGGATCTCGCACCCCTTCCTGTTTATGAGGCTGACTTTTCGATCAGCACCAATGACTAAAAGCATAACCCCGGCGACACCAAGATAATGCTGTGCCCTATCTCTCTCCTTTTGTAGCGCCTCCTCTGCGAGCTTTCGCTCGGCAACTTCCTGCACCAGTCCTTTGCTCGCTTCTGCCAGTTCAGCGGTGCGTTCCTGCACGCGCTGTTCCAGTCCATCGCGCGCTACCTGAAGCGCATCGTTAACCTGACTCAGTTCTGCTGCCTGCGCACCTCTCTTTGCGATGGTCTCTACGATCTTAAACAACAGACTCGAATAGTTACGGACCACATCCTCTCCGACCACACGCATCTTCCCGGCTTCTTTTACAAGCGTCCCTGGGACAAGGTCGATTTCATGCGCTATCTCTTCGAGATCATGGAGTTGCTCGGAAGAAAACTTCTCAGGTATGAACTGCCCGGCAAACATCGTTCCTTTGTGTTCGCCATCGATCATGATCGGCGCAACGAAATGCCCGCCGTGTGCAAAGCAGTAGCATATCTCCGGCTTCTCTGACCGAAGCGCAATCTCCCCCATCTCCCTAAATGACCTGAAGCAGCGCTCTTTTCCTTTCTCTGTCGATTGGATCAGGGAGCAAAATCCGGTCGGATTGGTAAACTTTGTCAGGGGCT
>JAIVYC010000011.1:0-10061 GCA_048635645.1 Sulfurovum sp.
ACCCCCTCTGAGAAGCCTGCCGAGGAAAAGAAGGAGTAAAGAATGGCAGACATAGACGCTTTTCCCTCACAGGTCATATCAATAGTGCAGCGTACAGGCAGCACAGGCGATATATTCCAGGTGAGGGTCAGAGTCCTTGATGGAAGGGACAAGGGAAAGATCCTGAGGCGGAACGTCAAAGGCCCGATACAGGTAGATGATGTGCTAATGCTGAGAGACACTCATATGGAAGCGGCAAAGATAAGGCAGGTCTGAAAAAAATGCAGAGACACCAAGTATGTTCATTTTGCGGCTATGAATTCGAGCCAGGAACAGGAAAGATCTACGCAAAGATAGATGGCACGCAGATGAGCTTCTGCTCAAGCAAATGCGAGAAGAACGGCAAGCTAGGAAGAGTGCCGACAAAAGTAAGATGGACCGCCAGATTCAGGAAGTTCAGGGCAGAGACGCTTGGTCTTGGAAAGGCACAGGCAGAAAAGATGGAAAAGGAACAGGCAAAATCCCATGAGGAAGAAGAGGGAGAAAAGAAAAAATGAGAAGCTTTTGCATGATAAAGCCTGATGGAGTGGCCAGAGGCCTGACAGGAAGGATAATAGGACGCTTTGAAGACAAGGGCCTGAAGATGATTTCCCTGAAACTCTCAAGTCTCACGAAAGAACAGGCCGAGCAATTATACGCAGAGCACAAAGAAAAACCCTTTTACCAGGGACTTGTCGATTTTGCGCTATCAGGCCCTTCGCTCCAGCTTGTTCTGGAAGGAAAAGAAGCGGTCTCGGTCATCCGCACGCTCATAGGCGCAACAAACCCGCGAGAAGCAGCGCCAGGGTCAGTACGCGGAGATCTTGGCACAGGGCTTCCGCAGAACCTCATACACGCATCAGACTCAGAGGAAAGCGCAAAAAGAGAGATACCCATATTCTTTACTGAAGCCGAACTCCTTGCCTACCCAAGAGCCGACGAGCCCTATCTTGGGAAAGAATAGGCAGGTTCCAAAACACTTAAAAGAGGTCTTCACCAGAACTAATACCTAGCAGAAACATCTCTCTAACCAAAATGATAAGACAACCAATAGTATCAGTGCTGGGTCATGTAGACCATGGGAAGACAAGCATACTCGACCGCATCAGAGGAAGCGCTGTAGCCCAGAAGGAAGCAGGAGGCATAACCCAGCACATAGGCGCCACAGAGATACCCTTCAAGGTCCTGGAAAAGATATGCGGGCAAGCCCTGGACAGGAAAGGGATAAAGCTGACCATCCCGGGCCTGCTATTCATAGACACGCCAGGGCATGAAGCCTTCACAAGCCTCAGGAAAAGAGGAGGCGCGCTGGCCGACCTGGCGGTTCTTGTCATTGACATCAAAGAGGGCATAATGCCCCAGACAACAGAGAGCATAAGCATACTCAAACACACAAAGACCCCTTTCATCATAGCAGCGAACAAGATAGACAGGATAAGCTCCTGGACCCCGAACGAGAACGCTGAATTTGCCGAGACCTATGATTCCCAGATAGAGAGAGCACAGGCAAACCTGGACGAGCGCATATACACCCTGATAGGAAACCTTGCTTCAGAAGGCTTCAACTCAGAGCGCTTTGACCGGATATCCGACTTTGCAAAACAAATATCCATAGTCCCTGTAAGCGCAAAGACAGGAGAGGGCATTCAGGACCTTCTCATACTAATAGCAGGGCTTGCCCAAAAATTCCTGGAGAACAAGCTGGAGGTCTCTGAAAGCGCAAAAGCAACTGTCCTTGAAATGAAGAAAGAAAAGGGCATAGGCACGACCCTTGATGTCATACTCTATGATGGAGGTCTTTCTGTCGGAGATGACATCCTCTTATACACCCTTGAGGGGGTCATAACGACCAAGATAAAATCCCTGCTAAAGCCAGAGGAACTGGTTGAACTGAAATCAACAAAGAGATTCAGGCCGGTCAAGGAGGCCTACGCAGCATCAGGAGTGAAGATAGTCGCCCCTGAGACCGACAATGTGATCCCAGGCTCACCCCTCAGGAAGGCGATCGCAGGCGTTCCAATTGAAAAACTAAAGGAAGATATCTCCTCAGAGGTCGAAAGCGCAAAGATAGAGACACATGACCTGGGAGTCATACTAAAGGCAGACACTCTCGGCGCTCTTGAAGCCCTTATCTCAATGTTCCAGCATGCAGAGATAAAGATACGCCGCGCTGACATAGGGATCCTCTCAAGAGCAGACATAGCCGATGCAGAGATCGTCAGGAAACAGGACCTGTTCCTTGGGGTCGCGTTCGCATTCAACACCCAAGTAAACCCTGATGCAGAGCTGAAGGCAAGAGACCTCAACATAAAGGTCTTCAAAGGCGATATAGTATACCGGCTGGTCGAAGAGTACGCCCAATGGAAGAAGAAGGAATATGATGAGCAAAAAAGGATAAAGCTCTCTGAAATGCCGAAACCAGGCATACTAAAGCTCCTTCCAGGCTATGTCTTCAGGCAAAGGAACCCCGCAGTGGCTGGGATCGAGGTGATAGAGGGCGTGATATCCCAGAAAGCATTCCTGATGGACGGCTCAGGAGAGAGAATAGGCAGCATAAAGGATGTCCAGGTCGAGAACGAGTCTGTCCAGGAAGTGAAAAAGGGCCAAAGAGCAGCAGTAAGCATACTAGGCCCGATAATAGGCAAACAGATCAAAGAGGGCGACGAACTCTACATAGACATCCCAAGCGAGCAGATAGAAACCTTAAAAAACCTTAAGCACCTACTAACAGAGAGCGAAATTATTGCATTAGATACCATTCAAAAGGTCAGGAACAAGGCAATACATTGAAGGTGAGATCATACAATGAAAGGATTTAGAATAGTGATATCAGACAATAACGGTAAAGCATACCAGAAGGAGCTTGCAGCAAAAGAAAGCGAGGCCCTCCTTGGGGTGAAGATAGGGCAAAAGATACAAGGCTCTACCATAGGCTTTGAAGGATACGAGTTTGAGCTGAAAGGCGGAAGCGATACAAGCGGATTCCCAATGAGAAAGGGCCTGCACGCCTCAACAGTAGTGCCTCTGCTGCTCAAAGGAGGGACAGGCTATCATCCTGAGAAGAAAGGAGCAAGGGACAGGAAGCGAGTGAGAGGCGAACGTGTGACAGAAGATATGGTCCAGCTCAATGTAAAAGTGTCCAAGCCAGGCTCAAAGGCCCTTGAGGAATATTTCGCGAAACAAGAAGCTCCTGCTGAAGAGAAAAAATAGAGAACCAAAAATTGATGAGCACACAACCCGAAGTAAACATAGGTCTTGTAGGCCATATTGACCATGGGAAGACAACACTGACAGAGGCCCTGTCCTCCATATGGACAGAAAGGCACTCAGAGGAACGCAAGCGCGGGATAACAATAAGATTAGGATACGCAGATACCACTTTCTATAAGTGCACCTCATGCAGCGAGCCTGAATGCTTCTCGCCCACAGAAAAATGCCCAAAATGCCAGGGAAAAACAAAGGAACTCAGGACCGTCTCGTTCGTTGACGCACCAGGGCATGAGACCCTGATGGCAACGATGCTGTCGGGCGCAGCCATAATGGATGGAGCTATCTTAGTGATAGCGGCAAATGAAAAATGCCCGCTCCCGCAGACCAAGGAGCACCTGACAGCTTTGGAGGTCGTCGGAAAAAAGAGCATAGTGATAGTTCAGAACAAGATAGACATAGTCACAAAAGAACGCGCCCTGGAATCCTATGATGAGATAAAAGCATTCCTAAAGGGCTCGATAGCAGAGGACGCGCCGATAATCCCGATATCCGCCCAGCAGAGGATAGGGATAGACGCGCTGATACAGGCGATAGAAGAGAAGATACCAACACCTGAAAGAGACCTTAAGGCAGACCCAAAGATGTTCGTTGCAAGGTCCTTTGACATCAACAAGCCAGGCTCAAAGATCGAGACCCTGAAAGGAGGGGTCCTTGGAGGCTCTCTGATCAGAGGAGAGCTCAAGATCGGGGATGAAGTAGAGATAAGGCCAGGCAGAAAAATAAAGGAAGGCAAATGGGAACCCGTCCTCACAAGAATAGACTCACTTTTCGCAGGAGGAAAGCCACTTGAATCAGTGCACGCAGGCGGCTCTCTCGGCGTCGGGACAAGCCTTGACCCTGCGCTTGCAAAATCAGACGCGCTCTCAGGAGAGATCCTCGGACACCCAGGGAAACTCCCGCCGGTGGTCGATACCATAAAGATCAAGGTGCATCTCCTGGACTGGGTCGTTGGGCTTGAAGAGAAGGTCAAGGTCCAGTCAATAAACACAAGAGACATACTCATGCTTACCTCAGGCACGACGACCACGGTAGGCATGCCGACAAACACAAAGAAAGGCATTGTCGAGCTCAAGCTCAAGATGCCCATATGCGCTGATAAAGGCGACAGGCTTGTCATATCCAGAAGAATAGAGCAGAGATGGCGGCTCGTCGGGTATGGCATGATCCAGTAGAACTCTTTTTATATCTTGGACTTTTCTGCTTTAATTGATGCGGACCTACCTCTTGTTGCTGCTTTTGATGGCAGGGAGTTCCTATCTGTATTTGTAATGCTTGTTTTTATCTATTTTTTAGTGTTGTGAATACTGATGTTTTCTTTCTTCATAGCTCCAGACGAGATTATTCCCAGTCTCTTCAGGCGTTGAGTCAGTCGCAATTCATGCCAATGTGACCTCTGGAGGAACTCCAGTCTCTGGAAGAAGCCTCATTTTTGAGATATCCTGAGAAAACTTTATAAAATATCCCGCCATTCAATATTCCAATGCATAGAGTATTCCATAAAGTCAGGAGTCTTTTTGAACGATTTTTCGGGAGCAAGAAACTCATCCGCCTTGGCATATACGGCGAGCCGAACACAGGGAAGACCACGCTGGCGAACAAGATATCACTTGACTGGCTAGGCGAGCCAGTAGGCAAGGTATCAGAGGTGCCGCATGAGACCAGGACGGTCCAGAAGAAAGAGCACATAGAAGTGAACGCAGGCAACAAGAAGCTCATAATAAACCTGCTTGACATGCCAGGGCTTGCCACAAAGGTCGATTACAAGGAACTCCTGAAGCACAAGGAAGACGACCTTGAGGGTAAGACCAAGAAACAAATATTGACCGCATTGTCCCATGAGGAGCTGCGGAAAATAGCGGACCAATGCAAGGTAGAGGTCCATTCAAGCAAGAGGAAGCTTGCGAACGCGATAGACGCAGAGCTGGATGATGATGGTCTTCAGAAGACCCTGATAAAACTCAATCTACGCAAGCAAAAAAGGAAGTTCTCAAAGGCAAAAGCGAGAAAGCGCGCGAAAGAGGCCACAGAGGGAATAATAGAGGCAATAAAGTGGCTTGACAATGTTGACACCGTGATGGTGATGATGGACTCCACAAAGGACCCATACACCCAGGTGAATCTCATGCTCATAGGCAATCTCGAGGCAAAGAATATTCCCCTGGTCATAGTCGCGAACAAGACGGATCTTGCAGGATCGAACGTGGACCGGATAAAAGAATCATTCACAGACCACCCGGTCGTTCCTATATCCGCGCTCAGAGGAGACAATCTCGAGAATCTATACTCTGCAATAGCAGAGCATTCCAGATAGGATGTCAAGAGGTAGTTAAAGAAAAATGGCAGTCAAAAGCAAGAAACTGAAAATAGACTTCATGTCACTTGATGGTCTGAGGAACAAGTCTATGAAAGAGCGGGCAGGCGTGATACTCGGCAAGGTGGAAAAAGACAGGATAGTCGTGCTTGATGCAGCCCTTCCGGCGGATGAGGAATTAAATCTTGTTGAGATGACACTGAAGAATGTTGGAGATAAGTTCCCAGGGATAGAAGTATGCGTGCTCCCAAGGAAAACAAAGAACTTCTATAATTTCATGAACAAGTTCCTGAAGACGGTCAACAGGCAGATGACAATACCAGGGCTTACCCTGATAGGGCCATCAAAGATAATAAAGCAGATACGAAGGAACCCGGACTCTTTCTCAATATTCGCGGAGGTGTGAACTTGCATCAATGCGTAAGATGCAAGAGCGAGTACTCTGATACAGATCCACGAGTGCTCTCAGGATGCACCTGCGGGGGCAGACTTTTCTTTTTCATAAGAGACGATCAGGACGTCAGGACTGCTGACAATATCATACAAAAGCTCAGTCCAGGGGACATAGATGCATTTGAAACATCCATAAGCTGCATGGATACGGAAAGAAGGCGGAAGGTGGACGCGATAATAAGAAAAGCAGCCAGCAAGGAGGAGAGCGTCCCTAAAAAGGAGCCAGTGCCCAAGGTAAGCAAGGAAAGGAAACCCAGGAAAAGCAAGCAATCCTTTGGCATAGAGACAGTAAAATCAGTGCGTCCGGGAATATATGAGATAAATATCAAGGGCCTGCTTGAGGGACAGCCGGTGATAGTCCTTTCAAAAGGAGGCTCCTATATCATACATCTTCCTTCTGCTTTTGGCACCGGGAAAAAATAGGGGGTCCCTATCGCAAGGTATAAAAGAGATATATCTCTAAATCTTGATCAAATGATAGTGCTGCTTGACACGAGTTTTCTTCTCTCTGCATTGAAATTCAGAGTGGATATATACGATGAGATCGAAAGGGTGATACCTGAGAAACATGAGATAGCCACACTGGACAGGGTGACATCAGAACTTGAGGGCCTTGCAAGGGGGAAGGGCTCTGATCCCTGCCTTGCGCTTGAATTAGTAAGCATTAAAAAGGTTTCCATATATAAAGGAAAAAGGATTCCATGCGACGAGGCGCTGCTTGAATTCGCGAGAGAGAAACGCGCCATAATCTGCACCCAGGATAGGGAGCTGAGGAAAAAGGCAAAGGCGCAAGGACTGCGCACGATCACGATAAGGGATAGATCATATCTGGAGGAGGAATAATGGAGTTTTTGCTGTTTGCACCGATCGCCGGTATATTAGCCCTGTTGTTCTCAATATTCCTGGCATATTCCCTGCTCAGGCAGGACACAGGAACAGAGAAGATGCAGGAGATAGCAAGGGCAATAAGGGATGGAGCGATAGCATATCTCACAAGGCAATATAGGTTCATAGCAGTGTTCTCGCTCGCGGTTTCCTTGGTCCTCTATGTTCTGTTCGGCGCCCCCATGACATTGGCTTTTATTTCCGGGGCATTCTTATCAGCACTCGCGGCCTGCATAGGCATGAACACAGCCGTGAGAGCGAACATAAGAACAGCCCAGGCAGCAACAAAAGGGCTTGGCTCAGCGCTGAACACGGCCTTCAAGGCAGGGACCGTAACAGGAATGAGCGTTGTCGGGCTGGTCCTCCTTGGCGTCAGTGTGCTCTATTTCATATATCAGGACCCTCTTGTGATGATGGGCTTTGCATTTGGGGCAAGCCTTGTAGGGCTCTTTGCCACTGTCGGCGGAGGCATATTCACAAAAGCGGCAGACGTAGGCGCTGACCTTGTAGGGAAAGTCGAGGCAGGGATACCTGAGGACGACCCGAGGAACCCAGCTGTTATAGCAGACAATGTCGGGGACAATGTCGGGGACTGCGCAGGCATGGGAGCTTCCTTGTTCGAATCCTATTCACTGGCGCTCATAGCCGCGATGATCCTGGGCATATCAGCGATAGGCGCTCAAGGGGCAATATACCCCCTTGCACTCGGGGGCACTGCAATGATAGCCTCGCTCATAGGAAGCTTTATGGTAAGGACCTCTGAGAACGGCTCTGTACTGAAAGCACTATACCAGGGAGTGTTCGCAGCAGGGATCCTATCAGCGATAGGCTTCTATTACATCACCCAGCAGATGGGTCTTGCAATAGAGCTGTACTATGCCGTCCTGGCCGGGCTTGGCATAGCCCTTGCAATAAACATCATAACAGAATACTACACAGGGACCGGACACAAGCCAGTAAGACAGATAGCAGAGGCCTCACAGACAGGAGCAGGCACGAACCTCATAGCAGGCCTTGCAGTAGGGCTTCAAAGCACATTCCTTCCAGTGCTAGTGATAGCAGGAGGCATGCTAATCGCATACTCATTTGCCGGGATATACGGCATCGCATTGGCAGCCGTTGCAATGCTTTCAACAGCAGGCATAATCTTTGCGGTCGACTCGCTTGGGCCTGTGACAGACAATGCAGGAGGCATAGCAGAGATGGCAGGCATGCCAGAGCATGTGAGGGATGTCACAGACACCCTTGACGCGGTCGGTAACACGACAAAAGCAGTGACAAAAGGATATGCAACGAGCTCAGCGGTCCTGGCCACAATAGCTCTTTTCTCTGTCTATATCCAACAGGTGGATATCGCAAGACAGGCGCAGGGCATAACAGAAGCCTTTGCGCTGGACCTGAGCGACCCGCTGCTTATCGCAGGTCTTCTCATAGGAGGCATGCTGCCTTTCGTCTTCGCCTCGGTCACAATGCGGGCGGTCGGAACAGCGGCGTTCCAAGTAGTGGAAGAAGTGAGAAGGCAGTTCAGGGACATAAAAGGCATAATGGAAGGAAAGCAAAAACCAGAGTATGCGAGATGCGTTGACATAGTCACACTTGCCGCTCAGAAGGAGATGCTAGTTCCAACGATCATAGCAGCATCCCCTCTAATATTAGGCTTCCTGTTCGGACCCAAGATCCTTGGAGGGCTCTTGATAGGCTCTATACTGACAGGATCCCTGCTTGCAGTGAACATGACCACAGGCGGGGCAGCCTGGGACAATGCCAAGAAATACATCGAGGCAGGCAACCTGGGGGGCAAGGGTTCAAAAGCGCACAAGGCAGCAGTCGTCGGTGACACGGTAGGGGACCCGTTCAAGGATACTTCAGGCCCATCCCTAAGCGCACTGATAAAGGTTATGAATGTGATGGCCGTAATATTTGCAGCGCTCTTTGTAAAATTTGCGCTGTTTTGAGGATGCTAAAATGAGAATAGAAGAGCTAACCCCAGGAGAAGACCAGCCAGAGATCGTGAATGTCTTGATAGAGAACACAAAAGGCTCAAGGAACAGCTATAAATGGGACGCAAAAGATAAAGTATTTAAACTGGACAAGGTATTATACACCTCTACGACCTATCCAACTGACTTTGGGGTAGTACCAAAGACCCATTGCGATAATGGCGAGCCTTTAAGGAGTTTTGTTCTGACAGAACAACCAACCTTTACCGGGTGTGTTGTACAGGCGAGGCCCCTTGGAGTGCTGAAGATGCTGTTGAATGGTCAGTACAATGACAAACTGATATCAGTTCCTATCGAGGATGAAAGATACCTGCACGCAGCTGAACTTGATGACGTGCCTCACATGACAAAGCAGGAGATCAGCCATTTTTTCATCCAGTCCCAGGAAACACTTGGCAATGATGTGAAAATAGTCGCCTGGAAAGGACCTTCAGCGGCAAAAAAATCAATAGAACATGCAATAAAGATCTACGGGAGGAAAAAGAGTGTATAATATAGTGACGCTACAGGAAGAAGTTCGCGTACCCCCGACAGAATTTGGCAAGCCCATAAAAGAGGTGATGCTGGAACTGCTGAGAGCTCGGTACGAGGGTCAGGTAGACAAAGAGACAGGCGTGATAGTTACAGTAATGGACGTGCTCGATGTAAAGGAAGGCATCATAAAACCAGGAGATGGCGCGGCATTCCATCCTGTAGAGTATACCGCGATAGCATACAGGCCGGAGCTGAACGAAGTGATAGAAGGCAATGTGATAGAAATAGTGGAATTCGGCGCTTTCATCAATCTAGGCGCGATAGACGGGCTGATACACATATCACAGGTCACTGACGACTTCCTCAATTACGATGGAGAGAACCAGCGGCTTCAAGGGAAAGAAAGCAAGAAACACCTGAAAGTAGGTGACAAGGTCAGGGCAAGAATAGTCGCCATAAGCATGAAAAAATTGCAGAACCAGAAGGTCGGGCTGACGATGAGACAGCCAGGACTTGGAAATGTCGAGTGGCTGGAAGAAGAGGAAAAAAAACAAGCCAAAAAATCCGAAAGCAAAGAAAGCAAGCCAGGAGAAGAAGAAGGAAAGGCCACAAAAAAAGAAAAGAGCGCAAAAGAGGGAAAGAGCGCAAAA
>JAIVYC010000012.1:0-9681 GCA_048635645.1 Sulfurovum sp.
AAAAAGCCTATGATATATATCCGCTCAAGCGCGAAAAAATACGGCAAAGGCAGGCAGATAGAGGGTGCCTTTGAAAAAGGCAAAAAAGTTGTTCTCTTAACGGACATGATAAGCACGCAGGAAGACGTGCCTGTTGCAGTTAGTGCGCTAAAAGAAGAAGGCATGAATCTTCTCGGATGCTTTGCAATATACGACAACTGCATGAAAAAAATAAATGAGTTTTTGAAAAAGGAAAACGTCCCTTTATACACACTTACCACTCTTCATTCGCTTTTGGATTGCGCAGAAAAAATGCGCTTGTTCTCTGGCAAGGAAAAAGATATTGTAGTATCGTGGTCAAAAAACCCTGAAAACTGGTTTTGCAATCACAGCGAGCATGTAAAAAAAAGCGGGAGCGAGCGCAATACAAAAGCTTCTGAAATATTGCTTGATATAGGCGCAGTCACGCTTTCCCCATCAAAGCCATACCGCTACACTTCCGGTGTCTTAAGCCCAATATATACGGACAACCGGCTTCTCATGAGCCACCCACTAGAATGGAAAGAAATTATTGGTGCCTTTGCAGACATTGTAATTAATAAAATAGGAAGGCAGAATGTTGATGTTATCGCCGGAACAGACTCTGCAGGAATATCACATGCAGCCTATCTCGCATCAATCCTTCACCTGCCAATGGCATATATCAAATCCGAGGAAACACCTTACGGAACAAGAAAGAAAATAGAGGGTGTGATAAAGCCCGGCGACCGGGTAGTGGTTGTCGAAGACCTTATAAGCACTGGCAAAAGCTCGATTGCTGCTGCAGATACTGCGAGAAACGCGGGCGCAATAGTTGACTATTGCCTTTCAATATTCGACTACGGGCTTGGTGTGTCAAAAAAAGCTTTCTCTGATGCAAAGATTGCACTTGTATCAATGACAAACATCAACTCTCTTCTGGATGTTGCTGTTGTAAAAAAATCCATTAATAGAAAAGAAAAGAAAATTGTTCTTGAATGGCAGAAAAACCCGAATAATTGGGAAACGGAAAAGTGATAGAAGTTTTCTATCGCTTCAAAAACCAATATTGACAGCACGTATTCTTGGAGAATGCAGACCAATCAATTAAAGCATTCGACAAATTTTTCTTTTGATCAAATTTTTCTTTGAGGAGCCATCACACCAATTGGTGTCGAGTTAAAGAAAAGGTTGAATAGAAGCACTAACCAACTGTGGCTATCCTGTAGGCGTGCCTTGGCACTCTTTCTTTTGATCAAACTTTTCTTTGTGAGCCATCAGACCAATAGGCGGCGAGATAAAGAAAAGTTTGGGCGAGTTATAAGAAATGGTTGAAGTTATAATTTACATCCAGTCGTCTGCTCAAGCCATGTGACGTCTTTCACGCCGTTATATGCTGTGTTGTTGTAGACAATTGAAGGCACCTGCTGTAACCCGAGGTTAACGCACTGTTGCAGGAACTCCCCATCGCAGCTGACATAGAGCTTCCCGGAATACATGCCAAGAGTTTGCAACTGCATTGAGGTCATTGATGCTGCCTCGGCAGAAAAACTCTGGTTCAGGACACCGTATATGCGCAAACCATTATCATAAAGGCAGTCAACAAAGTTCTTTGCAGCACTTATATCTTCTGTTGATTTCTCAACCATGACCATGCCTTCTGAAAGAAGTTTTCCATCCTTTGTCACATAGACTTCATTGAAATTTGTTCCGGATGCTGTCGCAAACTTCAGGGCAATCTTATACATGCCGCTCTCTTCTGTGGCAGACAAAACCTCAAATGTAACTCCCGGATTTGCAAGCTCATACAATGTCTTGACCTTTTCACCCGCAGAAGCTGATGAGTTAAAAAACATATCCCATGCAAAGGGGCCTGCAATCGAAACAATGAGGGCAACAATAAGAACAATAGTGAATTTAGCACCAGCCCGACCCTCAGTGAGAACCATACACAGTGTTGAAAATGCATACTTATATATTTTGTCTGAAAAAAGCGATTTTGCAGCATTATGGCATATTAAACCCGGCACTTGGGCTGCTGTCCTGCCGCGTCCCCGCACAAGAGCACTTTTCCATACACTGTTCGCTCCAGCGGCCCTTTGATCGGCACTATCCCTCCTCCTTTCCCTATGATCTCTCCTTTGATCCTCTCTTTTTCAATGAACCTTTTCAGATACAGGACAGCCGGCTCTTTTGCTCTCACCCCGACCCCTATCCTGACCTTGTCTCCTGCTGGTATCTTCCATGCAAAGAAGTTCGGTGCCGTTTCCTTTCCTAGGTGGAGTTCCACCATGTCCTCTTCCATCCTCCCTTCCAGCTCATACTGTGCGCATTTGAGCATCCCCTCTCTTGGGTATTCTGCTCCTATCTGCTTGAGCAGTCCGATGTTCGGCCCGCATGCAAGAATGACGGCATCAGCCTTGACCCTTTTCAGCCTGCCTTTTTCCTTATACTCCACCCGTCCATCCTCACCTATCTTTTCCACCCTGCACCCTGTTTTGACCTCTATCCCCTCCGCAAGCCTCTGATCGAACTCTGTCCGGTCGACCGAGTATGCTTTCGTTCCCTTTGCCCTTACAGTAAATCCCTCTCTTGCCGAGTGAAAGTGCGCACCTCTTATCCTGTTCAGCACATACCTCTTATCATACACCCCAAGCTTGTCGATCCCGCTTTTGCTTATGAGCCCTGCGCATGTCACCGGCCTGCCTATCTCCTCATGCTCTTCAAGCACCAGCTCGGCCCCGGCTTCTTTCGCGGCTGCAAGCCCTGCAGGCCCTGCTCCTATCACTACGATCATGGCTCTATTTTCCCCTTTACCCCCTTATTACGGTTTCCACTCACAATTAAATACCTCTTCCCCCATTCTCCTAACATGGCAGATGATGACATCGTCAAGTTGATCATGAGGGAGATCCAGGACCTGGATTTCAACCCGCCTAAGGCTTTTGAGGGCATCCTTAAGTCCTGGGGCGAGCAGAAGCAGAAGCTTTTCCAGATCATCGTCCATCTTGAGGAGACCACTGGCACTAACATCTCTGAGGATGATATCCTTGACAAGGCAAAGGAGGAAGAGATCGACAACGAGACCGCTCAGGGCATCATTGACCAGCTTGTCTATGACGGCCTTCTCTACCGTCCTGCTCACATGGAGCGCATGGTCCGCTTCCATTCCCGCCAGGACTATTCTCCATGGAGCGAGGATTTCCCTTCCTAACAAATATAAACACATCTCTCTTTTCTTTTCCCTATGCTCGACCGCATCTCTTCAGGAGTCCCTGGCCTTGACAAAAAGATCCAGGGCGGCATCCCTAAAGGTTTCTCTGTCTTCCTCTCTGGCCCTCCTGGTGCCGGCAAGAGCATCCTCGGCCTCCAGTACCTTTTTGATGGCCTGAAAAAGAAAGAGCCTGGCCTTTACGTGACCTTTGAGTCAAACCTTGAGACCCTGAAAGAGCAGGCCAAGTGTTTTGGCTGGGATCCTAAGAAGCTTGATTTCCTTTCCTATTCCATCTCTAATCTCAGGTCCATCGATATCATGGAGGACGTTTATGACAAGGTCATGTTCAAATATAAGCCAAAGCGCCTTGTTTTTGACTCCCTGACCACTTACCTTGAGTTCTCTCTCCCGCGCCTTTCAAGCAAAGAGCAAATCCCCCCTTCAATTGGGACCCGCTATTCCACTCATCTTCTCCTTGGAAACTTTTCAACGATCGGCGGTGTGACCTCTCTTTTCCTCTGTGAGAAGACCCCGGATACAGACCTAGGCGAGTTCCTGTGTGATGGTATCATAGAGCTCTCCCACTATTCGGTCGGCAATATCTCCTCAAGAAAGCTCCGCATCCCTAAGATGCGCCTCACCTCTCTTGACCCATCCTGGCGCAGTTTCCGCATCTCCAAAAAAGGCATCTCTTTGTCCTGATATGTTATGTGGTTTGTTTCCATACCATTAAAAATTAAGCCTCTTCTGCAATTTTAGATTGATGTCGCGAGAACCTGCCGGGCATTGAGTCCGGGGATGGATAGTTTAAAAATGAAAATCTTAGAGATAAGTGAAGCTTTCAAAAAGCTTTGCTTTGCATGCTCAAAGCATGCAATACAGGCATTCTACTCTATCTAATGATATATGAATAAAGCAAGTTGAATAGGATAGGGGATGAGAACATACAGATTCCGTTTGTATCCAGCAAGAAGGCAGGAGGGGCAATTGCAGCGGACTTTGGATAAGTGCAGGAGAGTGTACAACTTTTGTCTTTCTGAATTGAATGCACAGGATGTGCATGATAAGGGCATGGTTAAGGCTCGGATCGTTGATCTTAAGATATGCGAGCCGGAACTGACGGAAGCGTATTCCAAGGCATTGCAGCCAGAATGTGATAAGCTCTTCTCGAACCTAAGTGCATTGTCTGCATTGAAAAAGAAAGGGCGCAGGGTTGGGAGGCTAAGGTTCAAGAGCAGAAAAGTATTCAAATCCTTCACATACAACCAGTCAGGCTTCAAGCTCATCAAAACAAAGAACAGGCTTGACCTGCTCCACTTGTCAAAGATTGGTTCGCTTCCGCTAAGGATGCATAGAACCTTCGCAGGAATAATCAAGCAGATAACCGTCAAGAGATACTGCTCTGGAAAGTGGTATGCTTTCGTCTGCGTTGAAGAAGACGCAACGCTCCAGGAGAAAACAGGGAATTCAATAGGAATCGACTTAGGATTGATAAATCTCATATATGACAGCGATGGAAGGAAGGTCGAGCATCCGCAGCATCTGAAGAGCTCGCTGAAGAACCTGAAAAAACAGCAACGATGGTTATCGCGAAAGAAGAAGAAAAGCAAAAACAGGGAAAAACAAAGAATCAAATTAGCAAGAGCATATGAGCAAACCGTTGAGCAAAGAGATGATTTTCACCACAAGCTCTCAAGAAAATACATTGACAATTACGATTTCATTGTAGTCGAGGATTTGAAAGTCAGAAACATGATTAAAAATCATTGCTTGGCTCAATCAATTCAGGATGCTTCATGGTCTAAACTAGTCAGGATGATGGCTTACAAGGCTGAAAGAGCTGGTAAGACATTACAGAAGATAGACCCAAAATATACATCACAGAAATGCAGCAGATGCGAAAAGATAGTCAAGAAAACATTAGCAGAAAGAGTGCATCATTGCCCTTACTGCGGATTAGAACTTGACCGAGACCATAATGCTGCGCTGAATATTCTAAGAATAGGGCAGGAACTGTCCGAATACACGCCTGTGGAAACCGAACCTCTACTCCTTAGGGAGCAAGTTCAGTCAATGAAGCAGGAAGCCCACATGCTTTAGCGATGGGTAGCTCACAAGTACGTCATAAAAGGCTCCTGGCCCTATTAGTCTAGAAAAAGGTCCCTGTTCTTAATTCTATATTTTAATTATTTTTCCAACTCCGTTCTCTATAAAGTCATCTTGGTATTCTTGTTTGAATAATTCTCTGGTTCTATCTCCTGAACAATGGCAAGGAGCAGTTTTTTGAACTCCTAATTTTCTAAAATCCTGAATAATGCTTTGGAGTTCTGAATCACTGGCTCCGGCTAAATGAAAACCGCCCAATACTAAATAAATATCCTCCTTAGGAAATATTTCTTTTGTTCTTTTAATAATATTTATAATTCCCGGATGAGAACATCCGGTAATAAGTACTAATCCTTTTTCGGTATTTAATATTAAGGATTGTTCCTTGATCCAATCCCCTAACCAGCCGGTGGAGTATGCATTTTTAAATATTTTTGTTGGTTTTGAAAAAGAATCAGGGGTGTATAGTCTTAAATCTTTATTCAATTCTAACAAATCCTGCAATCCTCCAGTATGGTCTCCATGCATATGGGATATAAAAACAAAATCAATACTTTGAGAATCAATCTTTAGCTTTTCCATATTGCTGAACAGAGTAAGACTGTCAGCGCCAGTGTCAAAAAGGAGATTAGATCCGCCTTCGCCTTTCGGGCTTCGGCGGACCAAGCAAGAAAAACCCCAGCCGGTTTTTAGCTCAGAATCTATTTGATAATTATCGTAAATTGTAATTAAAGACAATTTAGAAATTTTTGTTTCCATATATTCTCCAAAAACTCAAAGGTTTCCTCGCCGCTACTTGCAGAGCTTGCGGAAGGTCAGAGTTCATATGCAAATTATACGGAACCGTAATATTCACCTGAAAAGCTATCAACTCTGAACTGGAACTACCAAGCTCTATCGGCATCCTATGCTCCCACCCGTCAAGCCAGGCAAAAGAGAAGGAGCTGAACAAAAGAAGGAATAGGACAGAGTAGAGCCTCATGAGAAAAGAAAAAAGAAATTAGTATTTAAGCGTATTTCTTCAAGACATTAGGGACAGCATCCAAAAGCTCAGAGGCAATGTATGAGTTGCCTTTCTTTTTCTTCAAGCGGTCGCCGGCAGAGCCGTTCACGAAAGCCGCGGCACAAGCGCTGTAGAATAGGTCATCTGACTGGACGACAAAACCTGCGGCAAGACCAGAAAGGACATCCCCAGTGCCGCCAACGGTCATGCGGGCATTGCCTGTGTCATTCAGCTTCACCCTTGAGCCGTCAGAAATGATATCAACAGGACCCTTTAAAAGGACAGTGACCTTGTATCTCTTTGCAAAATCATTTACAAGCCTTAAGCGGGCATCAAAGTCCTTAGGTACCTTTCTCCCTGCAAGCTTTGAGAATTCCTTAGCATGAGGAGTGAGCAGGACATTCAATTTCTTCAATGAATCTGCCTTGACCGCCTTGATGGCATCAGCATCCAGGATGATGGGCTTTTTGCCTGCAAGAGAAAGGAGCTCATTAACTGCCTGTTTGGTCTGCTTGTCCTCACCAAGACCAGGTCCCATGAGTATTGCATCTGCTTTGTCAAGCAATGGCTTGAGTATTGGTATGTGCTCAGGGATGAGGTACTCGGAGTCAAGAGACAGCTTTATGATGTCAGGGAAACCGCAGAAAGCCTGAGGGGTTGCAGCATAGGAAAGATCAGCGCCAGCACGAAGGACACCAAGAGCCGCAAGGATAGGCGCCCCAGTATAGAGAGAAGAGCCACCGATGACAAGAACGCGCCCGAAATCACCCTTATGCTCAGAACCAGTACGAGGCTTTATCGCTTGCTCAAGGTCTCCTGGACCGACATGCGTTGAAGCCTTTGAATGAATGCCGATATCAGCCACAACAAGCTTCCCAAGAAGCTTCTTTACCTTACCTGTCCTGAAAGAAGGCTTCTCATCATGGAAAGTGACCGTGAGATTCGCCCTCACAGCAAGAGAGAACTCGCCGGTGTCTGCGTTAAGGCCTGATGGGAGGTCCACAGAGACCACAAAAGAACGAGCAGAATTGATCCACTTTATCGCCTGAGCACTGACACCCTCAGGCCTGCCCCTGAAACCAGTGCCAAAGATGCCGTCAACAATAATATCCGGCTTTTTCTTAGGAAAATCAGATGGAGAAGTAACAAAAACGCAAAGCCCTTTTACAGTATCAAGAGCCTTTTGGTAAAGAGGGGAAAAATCATGAGGCTCTGGGGCCAAAATATATATCTTTGTCCGGACCCATTCAGACAAAAGCCTTGCAGCGATAAGCGCATCAGCGCCATTATTGCCTGTACCTGCAAAAACAACTGCCTTCTTTCCGGCAGGAGGGCGAACTTTTGGGTGCTGGAGAGTTGCCTCAGCAACAGCCTCACCAGCATTCTCAGAAAGAAGATCCATAGAAACACCAAAATACTCAGAGTTTTTATCAAGAATTCTTTGCTCTTTTGAAGATGTAGACATAGTATATATTAATAGAAGAGGATATAGTTAAAGTTTGCTATGGAACGAGAAAATATCCGTAAAAAAGCCGGAAAAATTAGGGAGTCAATTCCTTGGAAATAAGGTCTGCGGCATGCCTGGCAGCCCGGTCCTGGCCCTCTTTGGTGCTCCCTCCAAGATGAGGCGTGAGAATGATGTTCTCAAGGCTGAACAGAGGAGAATCAACAGGAGGCTCGTTCTCAAAGACATCCAGAGCAGCGCCTGCAAGAGAACCTGACTTTAGGGCCTTGTAAAGGGCAGACTCATCCACCACCCCGCCTCTGGAAGTGTTTATCAAGTAGCCGCTGAAACAGTCAAGCTCAGGCCCTGAGATCATAGAACGGGTCTCAGATGTCAAAGGCACATGGACCGAAACGATGTCAGAGGCCCTGAGAAAAGCATGCAGATCAGAGAACCTGGTGAAAGGGCCGGTGTCAGAGACATAAGGGTCATAGACCAAAATATTAGTTCCGAAAACCCTAAGAAGATCTGCAAGCCTTCTACCTATCCTTCCAAAACCAAGGATACCCCATGTCTTGCCATGGAGTTCAGAGCCCTGAAACCTCTTTCTCTCCCATCTCTTCCCGCAAACAGAGATATGAGCATGAGGGATATTGCGCAAAAGAGAAAGAGCCAGACCAAGAGTATGCTCAGCCACAGACTCAGTGGTCGCGCCAGGGGTGTTCACAACCTTCACACCAAACTCCTTAGCAGCATCAGTGTCAATATTGTCAAGGCCCATGCCAAGGCGCACGACAAGCCTGAGGCCAGAACAGGACTCAAACACACGACGAGTGACCTTTGGCTTGCTCCTGATGACGAGAACCTTCTTGCCTTTCAGACGCTCTATCAGAACATCCTCACTAGAGAGGTCAGCATGCTCAACATGAGAAATGCCTGATAAAATGCTTACAGCCTTGGCATTCACATCCTTGTGAGCCAGGATCATCGTACAAAACCGCACTCAGAAAGAGACCTTTTAAGCACATCAAGAGCCAGCAGGATATCCTCCTCAGTGACATACCCGATATGTCCTATGCGGAAAATCCTTCCGGAAAGCTCCTTCTGGCCGCCGGCAAAAACAACATTATGCTTTTCTCTTGCAAGAGACAAAAGGGAGTTGACATCCACATTAAAAGGGACCTTGACAGCGGTTATCACATCAGATGCTCCATTGGTCGCGAAAAGCTCCAAGCCCATTGAGCTCACAGTCTCCCGGGTAAGAGAACCAAGCTTTTTATGGCGCTCAAAAACATTCTCAAAGCCCTCCTCCTTAATGAGCCTGAGAGACTCCTCAATGGCATAAAAGAGAGAAACAGCAGGAGTATAAGGGGTCTGGCCCTTCTCAGCATACTTCCTGCAAGCCTGCAGGTCAAAATAGAAACGAGGGGATTTGGACGAGCCGACCAGATCCCAGGCAGACTTCCCGACAGCAACAAAAGCAAGCCCAGGAGGGGACATAAGAGCCTTTTGAGAGCCCATCAAAACAAGGTCTATGCCCCAGGCGGGGTCAAGCTTGATCGCGCCAAAAGAGGAAATGGCATCAACAACAAAAAGAGCCGGATGGTTTTTTACGGCCGCAGCTATCTGCTTTATGTCATTAGTGACCCCAGTAGAGGTCTCATTATGGGTCGCGAAAACCGCCTTATAATCAAGTCTTGTATCCTGCTCAAGCTTTGCAGCCACAGCAGCAGGAGACACGATATCCCCAAGCTCGGACCTCACAACATCCACAGAAGCCCCATACTTCTCAAGCACCACAAAATAATTTCTATAGCACTGTTGGAAGCTGCAGGTCAAGGAATTTTCAATGTGTCGTGAAAAAGAGGAAAAAGTAAATGTTTTGGCCTCTGGAGGCCATAACGTTCTTTAATGGCA